>JAPKCZ010000011.1 GCA_028822745.1 Kiritimatiellia bacterium
GGCCGGCATCACCATCAGCCCATCGATACCGACAGACTCGGCCATCTGGGACGTAGCGCACGCGTTTTGCGTCGTAAATTCCGCGACACCGGTCAGTACCGGCACGCGCCCGCCGACGACGTCCACGGCCGCCTTCAAGACGGCCCGCTTTTCCTCAGGGGCAATCGAGCAGTTCTCGCCAATGGTGCCCAACATAACCACGCCGTGAACCCCCTCGTCCAGTAACGCCTCGATGTGCTTTTGGGTCTCTTTGAGGTTGATACTAAGGTCTTCGTTGAATTGCGTCGGCAGGGCAGGAAAAACCCCGTTCCAATTTACAGTCAATGGCGTAGCTATATCTTTCTCTACGTAGGCTCGGGATCGAAAATGGGGTGAAGCGGCAATTCATAGCAAGACCGACGCGAGATCAACAGTGAAAAATGCACGATCGGGCTGGTGTCCCCAATATTTGGCAGCATTTTTACAGGACGCGCCTCGCTTGAAGCCCCTTGATTTCGTTTTTCACGCTAATCGGTTTACAAACCGCAAATCATGGTGAACACTTTCCTCGTGGCCGTCGGCGGATGCCGAACGTCACCCAAGGGGAGCAATATGGGAACAAATTCACGCACGCACGTGTCTAGCACTGGGACGATACTGCCTTTTCTCGAAAACCGACCGACGCACAGCAACACAAGGAGCTCAATCTGGAGTCGGCCCAGTCACTCGACCAGAATGGCGGTGACGATACGCTCCCAGCAACTGGGGCTGGTCCGCAGCCACAATCAGATCGTCTAAAATACAGTTCTGAGCAATTAGAAAAAGTCCAGTTTCGGAAATCGGCTGGCCAGTCATCCACGATTTCCGCCTTGGCCAAAAACCTCGAGTCCGTTAACAAACAGACGATGCTCAAAGGGAAGTCCCAAGTCTCTAAAAAGGGCCGCCGCGGTCAAAAGGAACTGGCCTGGTCCTATCAGCAGAAACTCGCGAAAGACTCCCCAAATACGCGACCGCAGAACGCACCCGCAGGGACTGTCGATTTCACAGGAACAACACGCATGACAGCCGGGCAATCACTCGACATTGGCGGCTTTCTTGGGGGTGGCGGTGGACAAGGCATTCCGGCCGGACTGGGAGGGCTTCCCAGCTTGGATGTTAATCTGCCGGGTCAAAACGCGACGCGCTGGTCGGTGTATCAGTTCACGACGCCGCGTGGTACGGTCGAGGTTAAAGCACGCGCCGCATCAACCGATTTCCTCGACGGATCCACGCGCTTTTTCGCGGCCGTCATTGTCACCGTCGTCGCCTGGTTGGTCTTCCTGCTTCTTTCGGGGCGCTCCAACCACCGACGCAGCACCGGACTTAAGTCGTTCTTCATGTTAGCGTGCGTGTTAGCGCTGGTTATTGGTATCTACCCAATCGCCGCAGGCGTTCTGATCGCAGTCTCAATACTGATGAGCATCGTCCGCAAGGCGCGGCGCACCGCCTAGCCCAGCGCGGTGACAAACACGCGACACCTTGTGCATCATGACGAGGTCATGACACTATCCGGCTTGCCTTGCGCATGCTGGATCGACATGCCGATCAGTCGACCCCTTAGATTCCAGAAGGAGTAGTTGACACCACGAAGACCGCGAAGCAACTCATTGACGCGTGATGGCTTGCAGAATAGATTATACATTTATCGTCAACACTAATGGGTGTGGTTGTGAACAATGTTGATCTCGGCCAGAGGACGAGGAACCATCCATTTCCTTCCAGCCTTCGTGAATTTCGTGCTCTTCGTGGTTATTTTGGATTGATCCGTAGCGACATATAAAAGGAAAACCCATGAAACGATACATCGCCATATTGCTATTGACCCTCCCACTGGGCCTGAGTGCCGCAGAGACGCGACCCAATATTGTCTGGATGTTCTCCGATGATCACGCCTATCAGGCCGTCGGCGCCTATGGCGGACGTTTTAAACCCCTCAACCTGACCCCCAACATCGACACCCTTGCCAGAGACGGCATGGTCTTCGACCGTGCCTATGTCGCGAATTCGATTTGTGCACCCAGTCGAGCCACGTTGCTGACCGGGAAACACAGCCACCTGAATGGAAAACTCGACAATCGAGGCGGCTTCAACCACGACCAGCAGCAGTTTCAGAAAATTCTGCAAAAAAACGGCTACCAAACGGTCATGATCGGGAAAATTCACCTAAATGGCGCGATGCAGGGCTTCGATTATTGGGAGGTGCTGCCCGGTCAGGGCCGTTACTGGAGCCCAAAATTCATCACAGCCGAAGGCGAAACCCTCTATAAGGGCCAACATTCAACGAAAGTCATCACGGACCGCGCACTGAACTGGCTGGAAACCGGACGCGTGGCCGATAAACCCTTCATGCTGATGGTCCACTACAAGGCCCCCCACCGCCACTGGAATCCCAACAAGGAAATGCAGGAAAAGTTTGCCACACTGACCTTCCCTGAACCGAGCACGCTGTTCGACGACTACGAAGGGCGCGGAACGGCAGCCCACAAACAGGACATGACCATATCCAAAACCATGACGCTTAGCAGCGACCTCAAAGCCGGCAAAGGACCACGCAAAGCCGAGGTGGACAAGCTACGCGATCAACCCAAAGCGCTTATTCGCTGGAAATATCAAACTTACATGCGCGACTATCTGGCGTGCATTGCAGGCGTGGACGCCAACGTTGGGCGCATCTTGACATTTCTTAAGGAAAACGATCTCGAAAAGAACACGATCGTGATGTACGCCGCCGACCAGGGCTTTTATCTGGGCGAACACGGCTGGTTCGACAAGCGCTTCATGTACGAAGAATCCTTTCGCACGCCTCTGCTCGCGCGCTGGCCCGGTGTGGTCGAACCGGGCACACGCAATACGGATCTCGTTCAGAACATCGACTTTGCCGAAACCTTTCTGGACATGGCGCAGGCCCCAATTCCCGAGGACATGCAGGGCCAGAGCCTTGTCCCCTTATTAAAAGGAAAAACACCAGAAGACTGGCGCACATCGCTTTACTACCATTACTACCAGTACCCGGGGACCCATTCCGTGCGTAGACACGAAGGCGTCACCACAAAACGCCACAAGCTGATTCGCTTTTACGGCAAGGACGTTCCCAATGGGGAAGAATGGGAGTTCTACGACCTCGAGACCGACCCTGAAGAAATGCACAGCCAGTACCGTAATCCGGAGCAGGCCACGATCGTTGCATCGTTAAAACAGGAACTAAAAAGGCTCCGAAAAGAATATAAAGTCCCAGATTCAACCCCGTGAATTAACCTAAACGAAACCCCGTGCTGGAGAACCGAGTGATTAAATTCTTGTCCGCACTGGGCATCGCGTTGGCATGCATGCAAACGACGTTGGACTCGACAGACGCCTGACACAGGTGACGCGTGAATCGCATGTGATCAGGGAGCGGCTCCCCATCAAGGCCCAGAAGCCAACGACCACTTGATGCCTTTCCATACCGAAACAGTTCATCCTTATAGGATGCAGTAAAACAACAATTCAGGGCACCGATAATCCGATCTGCGCGACAAATGACGATTACGCACGAAGGCCCCGAAAAGAGACCCGCCACACTCAGACTTGGCATCCCGCGCACAACAACGTAGGTTACGGCATGGCAAAACCGATTTCATGGACAAAAAAGGAACCCGACGGCGTAAAACGCGAAGTACGCGTCACACTCGATGCACGCAGCATCAAGTGGCAGTACAAGCGTAACGACGAGGAACAATGGGACTACAAAAGCAGGCCGCGACCTGAGGACTGGCAGGGACTCCAGGACATCCTCGAACGCCGCTGCGCACGTGGTCGACAACCATCGCAGTTAAAACGTGTACGCCGATTGCGTAACGAGGCAGGCGCATGATGCAGGAATTCTATGCCGCCGCCATCAAACACACCGAAGCCCCGCTCTGCGATGAGCTGCGCGAACTTGGCTTCAAGAGCGTCCGCCTGAACCGCGGCGGCATCCCATTTCGCGGCACGTGGCGCGACGGCTGGCGCGCCTGCATACAAAGTCGTATCGCCCAACGCATTTATGTGCTCATGTCCCGCTTCCCGGTCTCCAGCAACGACCAACTCTATGACGGCGTGCGCGCGATAGACTGGTCGCCCTACCTGACCCCGAACAAGACCTTGTCCGTCAACGCTGTGACCGTCGGCAGCACGCTTGATCACAGCGGCTTTGTCGCGCTGAAAACGAAAGACGCCATTGTTGACCAATTGCGCGAGACCCAGGGCGGGCGCCCTTCGGTCGACCGCGATAATGCCGACGTTCGTGTGTTTGTCTATTTGGCCAACAACAAGGCGGTGGTTTACTTAGACCTGTCGGGCGAATCTCTCCATCGCCGGGGATACCGTCAAGAAGCCGGCGACGCGCCTCTGCGCGAAACATTAGCGGCCGCGATTCTGCGCCTTTCAGGCTGGGACAGAACCACACCATTGATCGACCCCATGTGCGGATCCGGCACAATCGCGATCGAGGCCGCCCTCTGGGCTGCCAACATCGCGCCCGGTTTAGCGCGCGAGCGATTTGGGTTTGAGCGCTGGGCCTGCTTCAGCGAAGACGACGCCACAGAATTACGCGCGCTGCGCGGTGAAATGCGGGCGCTGGCCACGAAAGAGGTGCCGCGCATCGTGGGCGCCGATAACGACCCGCGCGTGCTGGATATGGCACGCGCGAACGCCCGCGCCGCGGGCGTACACTTGGCCTTCCGCGAACAGTCAGCGTTGGACGTCCAGCGCGATGATGGACGCCGCACGCTCGTCAGCAATCCGCCCTACGGCGTACGCCTTGAAACGGACCCGGATTTCCCACAGGGTCTGGCCTGCACCATCAGTAAACTGCACGATTGGCGAGTTGCCTTGCTTGCCGGAACGAACGTTTACGAAAAAAGCATCAACCTGCGAGCGAAAGAAGCGCTCCAGCTGGTAAACGGCAGTATCGAGTGCAGACTGCTTGTCTACGACGTCCCCTGATCAATGATCGGCCCGTTCATCCTGCCGAAGCGGAGCGCCATTGTTTACAACCAATGCGGTATTCCAACACCCCTATTCACGCCGCTCTTTGTCATCGCCCGCTCGACCGACGCCGCACTAGAAGACATGCCCGGTTCCGAATGGATGGACCTTTTTCCTGAACGTCACAACCGTGATTGAGCGCAGCGGTTACTTGACACGTCGAATCAGAAATGCAAGTGTCCGCTTTTTGTTGGATATCCTGGTAAGTTCCGTGTAATTCGGACGCTGTCGCGCAACTGTGAAGTGGCCCTGAGCCGCAAGCCAGATTACGGGTTCCAACGATTTATGTTTGTCACCTTCGCGTAAAGGGTTGATGGCGTTTTCGGCCCGCGGCCGCAATCCAGACCCCCCTTTCCGCTCAGGTGCCTACACACCTAACCTCGCCTCGCTAGAAGGCGGAAAGGACCCAATGAAGAGACGTACACTATTCACAGCAGCCGCACTGGCTGCTGCAGCCGCGAACGCGGAAAATACACCACTGGCGGCAAACCCTGCGACAGCCAAAAACCAAATCGTGGTTTCGGCCACACGCATCGAAACGCCGATCGAGCAAGTCGGCAGTTCCATCAGCGTGATTTCAGCTGAGGACATCGCCCGACGCAACGCCCAGAACCTGCAGGAAGCCATCATGCTTCTACCCGGGGTTCAGATTTCAGCCAACGGCGGCCCAGGCACCGCATCGAGTGTCTTCATCCGTGGCGCGGAATCCGACCACACACTGGTGCTGATCAACGGGGTCCGTGTCAACAGCAACACCAGCGGTGACTTCGACTTTTCCTCGTTGCCGGTCGACATGGTCGAACGCATCGAAGTGTTGCGTGGGCCACAGAGCGGCCTCTATGGGTCAGACGCGCTTGGCGGCGTAATCAGCATCACCACAAAAAAGGGCGTGGCCACACCACTCACGGGATCGGCAGTCGTATCCGTCGGGGAGCTAGGGTATGTCAACGGGCGCGCCAACCTTCAAGGCGGAAACGAGGTCGCGGATTTTTACGCCTCACTCTCTTTCTTTGGTCTCGATGATCACGATATTGCAAAGAACAACGGGGGCACGGAAGACGACCCCTACGAGCGCACGTCGGTCTACGGTGGCGTCGGTCTGAATTTTGCAGAGGACGGGCGCGCCGACCTGACGCTGCTCTACATGGAAGACGACAGCGACTTGGATGGCTTCGGCGGAGCGGATGACCCGCTGGAAAATTCTCGAAAGAAAAAGCTCTTTGCTGCCATTTCTGCATCGAAGCCGATCACGGACACCTATTCACAGAAGGTATCCGCAGGCTACAACAAGCAGGAATACACGGGCTATAACGCTGGTCCCGTCGATTTCACCACCGAAGATTACGACGCATCGCTTCAGGCAGATGTGACGCCGTTTGAAAATGACACCCTGAGCGCAGGCTATGACTTTCGTCGCTCGGAAGCCGAAAACGAGGGGAACTTCGACAAGCAATCGCGAGATCAACATGCGGCTTTCCTCAACAACCAATGGGCATGGCAGGAAAGCCTGTTCATCACCATCGGCGGACGCTATGACGATTTCTCCGACATCGACGGAAAGGCCACGTGGAAATCCAGTGCATCCTGGTTTGCTCTGGAAGACACGCGCCTGCACGGCAGTGTCGGAACGGGGTACCGCGCGCCGACCATGAACGACATTTACTTCACCTTCGGAGAACCGGCGCGGACCTACCTCGAACCCGAGCAAAGCCAGTCATTCGACATCGGCGTAGAGCAGGCTCTGCTGGATGGTAAGCTGATCGGCGACGTGACCTATTTTCAGAGCGACGTAGAGGATCTCATCGCCTGGGAACAGGTCTCCCCCGGTGTCTGGCAGCCCGACAACGTTAATGAAGCGGAGATCCAAGGCGTCGAAGTCTCCTTGGCGTGCTCGCCTCTCGACACGCTTCTTGTGCGCCTATTTTACACCTACACCGATGCCGAGGATGTCGACACTGGCCTTGAACTGCCACGTCGCGCCCTTCACTCCGGCGGCGCATCTCTGAACTGGCGATACACAGAAAAGGGCAACATCTATTCTGACGTCGTCTATTCAGGAAATCGATACGACGACGTGGAAAACTCTGTCAAACTTGAGGACTATGTCGTGGTTGGGCTTGGGACCAGCTTTGCGCTGAATCCAACAGCACGGCTTGTCGGCCACATCAGTAACCTATTCGACGAAAATTACGAAACAGCCACAGGATACGGAACGGTTGGCCGCGTTGCATCGGCCGGCATCGAATTCAGCTTCTGATCCCAAAAGGTGGCATAAACACAACGGGAGCACGGGCACACCAGCCTTCATCGAGAACCGGCAGGTGTGCCCACCCCAATGCCCATAACGGAGAGTTTTATGTATGAGATTATTCAAAAAGGGGGCCTACTCATGTGGCCTCTACTGGCATGCTCGTTCGTCACCGTTGCTATTGTTATTGAGCGGGCCATATTCTGGCTGCGCGTCGCCATGGCGAAAAACCAGAAGCAGATCAACCGCACATTCGAATTGACGGAGCAAGGCAGCTTCGAAACCGCCATAGACGAAGCACGCCAGACGCGCTGCATGACCTGCCGCATCCTCACCATGGGATTGGCCCATCGCAACTACGGATTGACCGCAAACCTCGAAACCGCTGCGGGGGTTGAAATCGCCGCCATGAAACGTGGCTTAAGTTTACTGGACACCATCATCACGCTCGCCCCGCTGCTCGGTATCCTCGGGACGGTGTCGGGCATCATCGTCTCTTTCGACCTACTTGGTGATTCCGGCATTGAGGACCCCAAGGCCGTCACCGAAGGGATCGCCCAGGCGCTCCTCACCACCGCCGCCGGTCTCACGGTGGCCATCATCACACTCCTGCCGCACAACGCCCTCGTAAACAAGGTCGAAACCGTCACCCACTACCTCGAAAAAATGTGCTCTTGCTACGCCGTGACCGTCCAGAAAGGCGAGGAAACACGAGGGGCGTAATCGCCCAGCGCCGAGGCATCCGCTGTATCATGAAATTACGAACCGGCTACGAAAATCGAAAAGCGCGCGTGGAAATGCTGCCACTCATCGATGTCGTCTTTTTGCTGCTGGTTTTTTTCATCTACGCGATGCTCTCGATGGTGGTGCACCGCGGCCTCAACGTCGACTTACCCACGGCAGGGCTTGCGCAGTTGGACACGCGCCAATTCCTGAACATTACGATCGGCGCCGACAATCACATCCAGTTCGACGGAACAGAAACCACACTTGAGGCGTTGATACCACAAGTGACCGACCGACTGACGGCCATGGGCGCCGAAACACCACTTTACATTGAAGGTGACATCACAGCCGACCTCGGCATCGCCATCACAATCCTCGATCGCCTGCAAGCAGCTGGTGTCGAAAAAGTATCGTTCGCATGCAAACAAAATTCCCAACCCTGAACATCGGACTGCTGTTCGGCATCGCCGTCTCCCTACTGCTGCATGGGAGTCTGCTGAGCATGAAAGCAACGCATCGGCCGGCCACGCCCCAGTTTGAAAGCGGCGTTGTTTCGGTTGAGCTGACCCTGCTTCCTTCCATTGCTGCTGTCGCCGCCACGGACCCAAGCCCGTTGACGCCAGCACCTCCTGAAGAATTCCCGAAACCCAGAAGCGAGGAAACGCCCGTGATCTCGGCGCGTGAGGACCCGACCGAGACAGAATCAGAAACAACTCCCGAACCAACGCCGGCAGAGCCCGAAGTGAAACGCCCAGCACCCACCCCCACACCCAACGTGAATGCCGTTGATCTGGACGGCGCCCCTGAAGAGGACAAGGGAGCGCTGACGGAAGCAGAACCCAAGTCGGAGTGCCGCCCAGTCTATCCGCGCGTTTCACGCCGCCGCGGCGAAGAGGGCGTCGTTGTCGCGTCCGTTGACGTCGATGTGTCGGGGCGCGGATCCAACCCTCATCTCGTCAGATCTTCGGGCCACACACGCCTGGATCGCGCGGCGCTCAAGGCACTCGAAAACGCCCACTTTACACCCGCCTCTCGGCGCGGCCACCCGTACGCCTCCACCCTGACACAAACTTTCACGTTCAGGTTAACGGATGATTAAGCGCTCGCCCCTACCCATGCGCCTTGTACTGCCGGTTCTACTCTGCTCCTGCGGAAAGCCCCGGAAACTCTGCGCGTCCACCCAAACCGAGCGACCTCACCCATCCATTGAAGCCCCGAACTAAAAGTCGATCCCTTCGCGCGCCTTGACGCCGGAGTCATAAGCGTGCTTCACGCTTTCGATGTCAGCCACCGTGTCCGCCAATTCACGAATCGCCGAACCACCGCCACGCCCCGTTACGACCACAGTCTGCTCGGGCGGTCTATTGCGGATGGCGTCGAGTATCATATCGTCATCTAAGTATTTGAAACCCAGCATATAGGTCAGTTCATCGAGCACGACCAAATGTAGTGACGCATCCTTGAGCATCGCCTCAGCATGCACCCAGGTTCGCTCTGCGGCTGCGATATCCCCGGCTTTGTCCTGGGTATCCCACGTGAAGCCCGTGCCCATTTGGTAGAATGTCACATCAGGATGGCGTTCTTTGAGAAACAGTTCCTCTCCGCTATGTTGCTTTCCTTTGATAAATTGAACCAGCCCAACCTTATGGCCATAGCCTAGACAGCGCATAATCATCCCGAATGCAGAGGTTGTCTTACCCTTGCCGTTTCCGGTGATGAGGATGACGATTCCGCGCTCCTCCGTGGCCTCCGCGATCTTCGCGTCCACCCGATCTTTCTGCTTTTCCATCTTACGTTTGTGCGCAAACTGCGTCGCTTCGTCATGATCCATAAAATATCTCCTGCATGGTTTGGAAAATTTCTATGTTCGACCCCTTATTAGACGATGCCACAAAGAATATTTCCCCGCAATTGAATCCAGCCGGACCAAGACGTCGATGACAGATATATCTAATAAGGCAAGCAGGCTACGCATCACCGATTCAGACCGAGCGTTGACCCCTGTGTCATTTTGGGTGGCCCAAAATCACATCGACGCGTTCACGGCCTGGCTGTATTATACATGTAGTTATAGCCAGTTTATAAAGGAAGTCTGTTGTCGTATGAGAAAAAAGGTCACAAAAACTGAGCACCGGCCCCTATGGTCGCCCTTGCACGCAATAGGTGCGATTGCGCTCATGCTGTACTGTTCTACAAGTATTGCCGACATTGTCATCAATGAGTTTCTGGCGGATAATGCCACGACCGTGGCCGACCCGGAAGGTGACAAGGATGACTGGATTGAGCTCTACAACGGCGGCACTACGGACATTGATGTTGCGGGCATGTACCTCACTGACAATCTCGGCAACCCTACTAAACACCTCATCGATACCAACAGCCTGATCATTGGGCCGGACGATCATCTGCTCTTCTGGGCCGACGAGGACACCGACGATGGCCCAATGCATCTCAACTTCAAGCTGGCTGCTTCCGGAGAGCAGATCGGCCTCTACAATACCGACGGCAGCACGCTGATCGACAGCATCACCTTCGGTCAGCAGCTCCCTGACATTTCCTACGGCCGCTACCCGGACGGCAGTGACGACTGGCGGAGTATGAACATCCCTACGCCCGACGACGTGAACGACATCGGCGCGGCAGGCCCGGTCGACGTGTCGGAGCCGAGCAGGACATTCATGACCACGCTGTCAGTCACGCTCACTGCGACCAACAACCCCGACGGCATCCGCTATACGCTGGATGGTTCTGTCCCGACAGGTTCGTCTTCTGCATATGGTTCTGCACTGACCATCACGAACTCCACGATTCTGCGCGCACGCGCATTCAAGTCCGGGATGGAGGACGGCCCGGTCGTGAGCTCGCACTACATCCTGCTCGCCGATGACGCGATCCGAACACTTCAGTCAAAGCTACCAATCCTCCTTGTGGACAGCTTCGGTGGCGCCATACCAAACAACGATCCGCGACAATTCACATACATGGCGATATTTGAGCCTGGGACAAACGGTTTGACCTCAGTGACGAACCTGCCGACGCTCAGCACGCGCGCTGGCATGGAATACCGTGGCAACAGCACGATCAACGCCCCGAAGAAGCAACTCCGGATAGAAACGTGGCTCGATGACCGGGACGAGGAAAAGGACATATCGCCTTTCGGTATGTCCTCGGACGGCGACTGGCTGACAATCTCGGGGTATGGCTTTGATTATGCGCTCATGCGTCCGTCGCTGATGTTTGATCTGGACAGACAGATCGGAAACTGGTCGCCGCGCACCATCTTCGTTGAGGTATTCATCAACACTTCCGGCGGTGCCATGTCCTACGCGGGCAGCTACCAGGGTGTCTCCGCTTTCGGCGAGGAAATCTCGCGGGCCGCTGACCGCATTGACCTTGCGCGACTCGATCCGGACGACACTACCGAACCCGACGTCACCGGTGGATACATGTTCGAGAATGACAGGGAGGTCGATTTCGGTGCCGGCGGCTTGTCTCTCAACTGGGAGTATCCCGGTCCGCAGACCATGAACTCCGCACCGTACGCCACGCAGAAGCAGTGGCTTATCGATTACATGAACGAGGCAAAGGCCGTGCTGGACGGCGCCGGTTTTGATGATCCGGAGACAGGCTACGCCAAGTACATAGACGTGGAATCGTACATTGATTACCACTGGTTTACATTCCTGGCGGAAGACCCGGATGCATACCGGTATAGCACCTTCTATCACAAGCACCGCGGCGGCAAGCTGAGGATGGGCCCGCACTGGGATTTCGACCGTACGATGGAGTCGACGGATGGCCGCGACAACAACCCGTTCAGCTGGCTTCGTAGCAGCGGCAACGCGGACTACTTCAAGTGGGGTTGGCTCAACCGCTTGTTCCAGGATGTCGACTTCTGGCAGCAATGGATTGACCGCTGGTTTGAGCACAGGGACGGCACGCTCTCCACGACCAACGTCAACGCCGTTATCAACAGTATGAGCAACTCCATTGGCACCGAGGCTGCCGCGCGCAATTTCGCCAAATGGGAGAACCCGCGCACAAGCGGCGGATGGGCGTCGGGCGAGCTGGACGGCACATGGTCGGGCGAAGTTCGGCATATGGCGGCCTATCTCGAGGCGAGGTCGAGCTGGATTGATGACCGGTTCCTCGCACGACCGACCTACAACCAGGACGGCGGTTTCATTACGGGCGGGTCCGAGCTCGTTATCAGTGGTCCGGTCGGCGCAACGACCTACTACACGCTCGACGGCACCGACCCCCGCGCGCCCGGCGGCGCCCCGTCCGCCTCCGCGCTTGAATACACCGCCCCCCTGCTGCTCTCAAACAACGTCATCGTCGTCTCTCGGGCGTTTGACAGTACGTGGGTGAATGGCGCGTGGCAGACCGGCGACCTGTTCGCGACGACTCTCCCATGGAGCGCCCCAGGAGTTTCCGTTTTTGCGGTCGCGCCTCACACGGTCGCTGTGACGGAAGTGATGTATAACCCACGTGACCCCGAACTTGGAACAGCTGAAACCAATTATCCATCGTCGGATTTCGAGTTCGTCGAAATTTCGAACACATCCATCGAACCCGTTTATCTTGCAGGGCTGCGATTCACTGACGGTATCGCGTTCGACTGGTCGTATGGTCAAGTGCGCTCACTGGCTGTTGGTGAATCGGCCATTGCAGTCAACAACCTCGACGCCTTCAAGCTGCGCTACCCCAACTGGGCCACCATGAACATTGCGGGCGCGTTCGAAGGCACGCTCAATAACGGGGGCGAGCAAATTCGACTGGATTCGTATACGGGTACGATTTACGCCTGGTTTGCATACAACAGTTCACGCGGCTGGCCCGTCTCAGCGAGAGGCGCAGGGCATTCGCTGGTACCGTTAATTACGGGTGACCAGTCGACCCGGCTGTTGGATTACGGTGGCAACTGGCGGGCGAGTGGCTTGGTTGATGGTTCGCCGGGGCTGCCAGACCCTGCACCCGGCATCCATGTGACGATCAACGAAATTGCGGCCCACACCGACACAGGGTTACCTGCCCCGGACGATTCTGATGATTGGATCGAACTGCACAATCCGTCGGGTACACCCGTGGATGTGAGCGGATGGTATATCAGTGACGACGACGATCGACTCACACAGGTCGTGTTGCCTGCTGGCAGTATCATTGCGACGAACGGCTTTATGACCTTGCGTGAGTCCACCCACTTTCACACCAACCGCCTCGACGGCTCAGGCTTCGGTCTGAACAAAGGTGGCGAAAGCGTGTTCCTGTCGCGCGACACGGGATCCGGTCTGCAAGTGGTCGACGCCGTGGCGTTCAAAGGACAACCCAACGGACCGACGCTGGGGCGTTACGCCGATAGCGGTGACTATCTCTATGAACTCGCAGCCACCACCAACACGCCTAATGCCGCGCCGCAGTTGCATGTCGTGATCAGTGAACTGATGGTTCACCCGCTGGTCGACACGAACGAACCGACCCACGCGACAACGCACGAATATGTTGAGCTGTTAAACCCACTCAGTACCAACGTTGCCCTGTCGACGGAAGCGGGGGCTTGGCGACTGGATGGCGGTGTCGATTTTGTGTTCCCGACGAATACAACGCTGGCCCCCTCCGAATATGTGCTCGTTGTCGGCTTTGACCCTCAGGACTCCGTCACGCTGACCGACTTTATCGACAGCTACGGCTTAACCAATGGCCAGGTGCGCATTTTCGGGCCCTACACTGGGCGATTAGACAACCGCACGGAACGTGTCGCGCTTGAACGACCTCAGGAAGCCGACCAGCTGGGAGCCGCTGTGTCGTGGATCATCGTCGATGAAGTTATCTATTTCGTGGATACCCCCTGGCCGACCGGCACCGCCGGCACGGGCGGCTCGCTGCAACGCTCGGTGAGCGCGAGTTCGGGGCGCGATCCTGGAAACTGGATTGGCGCCATTGAAGGGACGCCAGGGGTACCGGGAACGCTCCTTGCCATCGCAAGTCCTGCGAGCGGGACGCGTTATTTCGTGCCCGACACCGTTGCGATCAGCGTGGCCATTGAAGCCTTGCGTGTGTCCAATGCCGTGTCCCAGGTCGAATTCCTCGATGGATCGAATGTGCTGTGTGTGGTCACTCAGGAACCGTATAGCTGCGAGTTGAACATAAACGACGTACGCTCCTACTTTTTGTCGGCCGAGATGACAGATGGCGCGGGCGTACACACCTCACGCCTCGTCATCGTTGATGGGTTACAGATCAATGCACTGGCACCCACGGGTGTCACCGATGTGGCTGCCTTCTATGTCGGCGCGTTGGAGGGGAATGGCAGTGCGAGTGCCAGCCTCTATTGGGGTGATGAAGATGGCGCAGAGGATGCCGTTGCATGGGATCATATTGTGTCGCGCACGGCCAACGGCGGCACGCCAATTTCGATACCGATTGATCACCTGACGGCGGGGCGCACCTACTACTACCGCTATCGCGCTGAAGTGGCAGGACGTTTCGCCTGGTCGAGCAATACGGTTTCCTTTTCCACCACGCCCTTGAGCGAATGGCCGTATCACCTACCGCTCCAATTTCCAGGTGCACCGGCAAGCCCGCTGACAGATTTCCCTGTCTTAATCAAATTACACGAGGGCATATCGGGTTTCAGCTATAGCCAGTTTTCATCGCCTGATGGTTTTGATCTGCGCGTCGGCGCGGGGAGCAACGGAGAGGCCATTCCCTATGAGATCGAGCACTGGGATACCGGCGGCGTTTCCTATGTCTGGGCGCTGGTTCCCGAACTCAGCACCGGCACCTGGGTCAATGTGCACTGGGGCAATCCAGTGGCCGCGACACAGCCCCCTCCTTATGCAACCGATAGCAGCCTGTGGCGTGACGATTATGCGGCCGTCTGGCATCTCAACGCCGACCTGAGTGACGCGGCCAACCATCAAGCAGATGCGGTGAGCACGGGAAGCCTTGCCGCGGGTGGTGTTGTGGCTGGCGGGCGGATTTTCGATGGGATCGATGACGTGTTGCATCAAGGCCCTAGCACCGCATGGTACAGCCAGCACATGCAAGACATGACCATCAGCGTTTGGATACACCCAACCCAAATTGGGGGCGTACCGTTTGGCGCTGCTGTTGCTGGCGACACCACACAGGACTTTGGGTTCAAGCTCAACACGCATCCGTTTGTACGAAACCTGTTTGCGAATATCGACGGCGCAATCACGCAGTTCGGCCAATTCAACTTGAACGAGTGGCATCTACTCACACTAACGGTGTCCAATGGTGTTCTGTTTGCCGCGCAAGATGATGTGACCCCCGTTCAGGTGGGGCCGCTTGGCGGGTTTCTTCCCACGCGACAGCCCACGCTCGGAAACCTGGCGGGCGGCGACGACCCGTTTACCGGCAGCGTGGACGAACTGCGCGTGTCAGCGACAACACGCTCGGCCGCATGGATCAGGACCACTTACCGCACGATCGCAGAACATGATTCCTTCACGACCTATGGCAGCGTGGTTTCGGGCGGGCCCTTTGTGGACGCTGACGGCAATGGTTTGCCAGATGCCTGGGAGCAACACTTCTTCGGCATTTCAGGCATCGACGAAGAAGGCCATGGCGACGCCGACCCCATGGACAATCGAAGCGAATATGTGGCCGGGACCGACCCCACAAATTCGGCGGACTTCTTTTGGCTTGGCATTCAAACAGGGGCCGTGAATCCCGTCTTTTACTTCACGACACGATTGACGGAAGGAGAAGGCTACGAGGGCATCGACCGCTTCTACGCACTTGAAGACCGCGCCGTGTTCTCGACGGGGCTCTGGTCGCACCTACCGGGCGCAGACCGAATTCCCGCAACCGGCACGACCTTCGTTTACAGCAACGCTGTGCCCGCGACCAACGCGACCCGCCAATACCGAAGCAAAGTTTGGTTAGAAGACACGCCGTAAACTCCCACCCGGCTATTGGCGCACCGTGCTGAGGAACGAAGTTCTGGTGCTGGGGAACGAACCCGGAAGGCGAGGCACCCCATCGTTCCCATGGTCTGTCCCTTGGCCCTTACCGTTCTTTAAGCGCAGCGACCGGCCCTGTTTTCGAGATCGATCACGAGAACGAAGGACGAGAACGATAATGGAAACTCCTGCTTCGTACTCGTGCTCCTCCTCGTTCTCGGAGCGCAGCGACCAGCCTTTTTTCGTACCCAGAATCACCAATGCGTCGAAAGGGCGACGACGGCGGAGTGGGTGTCAGCGCCGGTGTCCGTCTGAGTTTGGGTGCCGATGTACCCTATTTTGGCGGATAGCTTTTTCATGATGGCGCAACCCACACTCGCGCCGTAGACCAGGTTTTCTTTTTCGTCGTTTTTCTCGACGCCATTGAGTTCCAGTACGGGATTAAAGGCGATGTCCGCCTCGGTGTAGGCCAGACCCGCACCAGCAACATGAAACCCCGTGGGGAGGTGCGTCCAGCGTCGCGGCTCAAGTTCCTAGGCGATTATGGGCTGAACGGTCGCGGCGAGTAGCAGCAGGCTTGCAAAAGTGAGTCGGGGCATTTTCATAAGATCATGATCCTAAGGATAGATTCTCCGTGTTGCAATCCGTTATAGCGAGGATTTACCGATGTTCTCCAGGGGATGGAACATCGAAAGAACAGGCCGTGTAAACCTAAGCGTTTTACAGAAGGTCACCAAGGACACAAAGGAAAGAACCGGCGGAGCCCCTGCACTAGAGCCTCGTTCCTCGGCACCGTGCCGGGCAGGCTGCCGGGCTCCAAAGCTGGAGCGCGCTCATGACCCATGGCCGATTCCGTAGAGCGGCCAGTCACCGTCACCACTTGTCCGACCCACCTCTACTCCAATTCATGGTCTCAATAAGGCCTGCCGAGCCCTGCCGACGCATTTTGGGTTCGATCCGCTGCAGCACGACGCGCCGATAGAGCAGGGAGCGGTTCTCGAAGTTTCGCTGAACGATGCTGCCGCTGAGCCCCGCGAATTGCTCGAAAAGCGCGTGCAGCGACGGCGGACATAGCTCCAGAATCTGGGTTCGCTTGCGTTCGTCATCGGCCTTTAGCGCGGCACTGATGTTGGCCGTGATATCCTCTTGCTCGATCACCTTAAGCAGCGGCTGCGCTGCGAACAGTGCCTCAAGTGCCGGCATTGCATTGGCCTCGCGCAGGTCCGCAAAGAGGAAGATGCCGCCCGGGCGCAAAACCCGCGTCACCTCGCGAAGAAACTTAGGCATAGACGCGTAGCAATGGCTGCTTTCGACATTCAGTACCGCATCAAAACTGTTGTCCGCAAAGGGCAGGCTTTCGGCATCCCCGGGCAGAAAGCGTAAATTGGGCTCCGTGTGCCGTTGAGCGCAAAGCGCGACGGCATGGGCCGAGATATCGACGGCTGTCATCTGGGCGGGTGCAAAGCAACGCGCGACATAGGCCGCTCCGCCCCCGCGGCCCGCGCCCACTTCCAGTACGTTCTTACCTGCCAGATCGCCGGGCGCTGCGACGCGATGGTAGAGTTGCACGTACAGCCTATCTGTTTCGTCGCGGGGAGAAAGAGAGAGCTCCGGCTCGTCCTGAGGCCAAACCAGCCCGTAGTTCATAAATGTCCACTCAGGTGATTTCACCTGACGGGCCAGCCGGTTGTACCACCAGCGCCACAGGATTCTGCGTAAGGGCGGAAAATACGAAATCAGGAAGGTTAATAAACGTACGGTCATAAAACGGTATACCATGGAAACATCGTAGGGACAGAACGGAAAGTGACTGCCTTAAGAGATTCCAGCATGGCTCCTCCTGCTCTTAAGAACTTTTACAGACGGTCGCGACCTCGTGTAAAAGTTTTTAGCGTGTGCCCACCCAAGGCCAATGGATCGATTTTTCTCATGTCACACATGACAATATATCACTATTCCGAATTCTCAAATGGTGATATAGAGAAAGGGGATAGGCCTCCCATGAGGGATTACGAAGCTGAACGGGCAGGTGAGACGGCTTGGTGGCAACACATGATGAAACGGCTGCCGATTGGCCGCTTCAATCAAGGACAGGCCGGTCCCTAATTCGTGCCTAATTCGTGTTAGG
>JAPKCZ010000274.1 GCA_028822745.1 Kiritimatiellia bacterium
ATAACGTCACATTTTGGCCGCCGATGCATCCCGCCTGGCGGCGTTGCGAACCCTAAGGCTAGTCTGCCGTTTCGAACTTGCTCTCGCTTTTGCCTCGACGCAGTTCGTGCTTCGCGACCAACCGTTGCAGGTACGCACGCTCAATCTCGGCTTCGCGAGCGGCGCTTGAAATGTTGCCTTCGTGACGATCGAGCAGACGCTTGATGTATCCCTTTTCAAAATCCATGATCAGACCGTTTTTGGCGTCTTTAAAGGGACGGCCGTCGTTGAAGGACATGGGGTTTTCGTCCTGTTTGGTCTTCATTCTGCCCAAATAGAGGAATGTACTGAGGTCGATGGGGTGTTTTTCGCTATACGAGGCTAACTCAACCAAATTTCGCAGTTCACGCACGTTGCCAGGCCAATCGTACTGCTGAAAGGCGCTGATGGCCTTTTCGAAATCCAAGACCTTGGTCATGGCATCGTCGCCCATCTGTTTGCGGAGAAAAAATTCTGTCAGCATCGCGAGGTCGTCCTTGCGTCGACGAAGGGGAGGGACTTCCAGATGCACGACGGAGAGCCGGAAGAAGAGGTCTTCACGGAAGCGGTTGGCATTGACTTCGCTCTCGAGGCGGCGGTTTGTTGCGCTGATAATGCGCACGTCAATTTTTTGAACCGAATTTGTTCCTACTTTTCGAATTTCTTTCTTTTCGAGAACCCGAAGTAGGTGCGGCTGCATGTCGAGTTCCAGGTCGCCAATTTCGTCGAGAAAAACAGTTCCACCATTGGCGTGTTCGAACGCGCCGACGCGATCCATGTTTGCCCCGGTGAAGGCGCCCTTGCTGTGGCCGAAAAGTTCGCTGGCGATGAGGTTGGACGCGAGTGAGGCGCAGTCGATGACGACGAACGGTTTGTCCTTGCGTGGACTGTGGAGATGAATCATTTCGGCCAACAGCTCTTTGCCGGTGCCGGTCTCGCCTTCAATCAACACGGTCGCATCCGTACGGGCGTAGGTTTCGGCGATATGGTAAAGCCGACGCATCGGGATGCTGCCGCCGATGATGCTGCCCAATGAATCCTTCGAGCTCAGGGCGTACTCTGTCGATTCCTGTAGGGGACAAAAAACGATGCGGGCGTTGCCGAGTTGGAATTCAGTACCCGGCATGAGGTAGGCCTCGGTGACACGGACGCCTTGAATGATGGTTCCGTTAGTACTGCCTATGTCACGAATGGCGTAGCCCTCCGTGGTTGCTTCGATTTCGGAATGCGTTCGTGAAACCGTTGCGTCATCCAGGATCAGATCGTTCGCAGGCCCGCTGCCGATGGTGAAACGTTCCTTGTTCACGACCAGCTCTTGGCCTTGATTTTGGCCATTGATGATTAGCAGTTTGAAGTTTCTGACGCGTAAACTGTCGGCATCATCACTCGGCACCAGGTGGAGCGTTTTTGTCATGGTGTCTGGAATGATGGCGGATGCGCTGTTCTTTTTGCTTTCTCTTTTCATGCGTAAAAATTCTTTTGATGTTGGGCAGGTAACGTGAGAAACGCATCTCGGCACGAGCTGAACGGCATTGACATTTTCGGGTGGCTGGTCATGATGTGTACTTCCGTATGCATTTGGCATTACAATGCATACTGTTATGCTCTAAAGTCAAGTAACTAGAGGCTGAACGGCGCATGACTTCTTCCAAACAGGAATATCAGTGAGCAATTTCGACGACGATGAAACGAAGTCCCAGACGTCGGGTCCTGCTTCCCTGGATGCAACGCTTCGCATTTCGGGCCTAGCGAGCGGAGATAGCACGATTCAGTCTCCCGCGGTTGGCGATCGTGGTTCTGTTGAGACAACAGACCGCGCTCTGTCGGGAAAGTATGTGGTCATAGAGCGTGTCGCTGAGGGCGGTATGGGCGTCCTGTATCTCGCTCAGGATCGTCAGCTCGGCCGATTCGTCGCCGTGAAGCGACTCAACCCGCGGACGTTGGGTAATGCGTCGATGAAGCGTCGTATGATGCAGGAGGCCAAGGTCGTCGCGGCCCTGCGCCATCCGAATATCGTGCACATTTACGAGCTGGGTGAAGATGATGACGGGCCGTATATCGTCATGGAGTACATCTCCGGCCCCGATGAGACCTCGTTGCACAAAACCCCGACACCTCCTTTTTCGCTGGCGGATCGTGTACATCGCAGTGGGTCATTGGACGTTGGTGAAGCGCTCGCCTTGATCATCAAGATTGCCCGCGCCATTGAGCATGCGCATCGTTGTGGCGTCATTCATCGCGACTTGAAGCCTTCCAATATTCTTTACGACGAAGACATGGAGCCCAAGGTCGTTGATTTCGGACTCGCACGAGCACCGCAGGATCCAGGCGTAGAGCCGTTAACGTTGCCGGGTGAGCGCTTTCTTTCCCTAGGTTACGGTGCTCCGGAGCAAGAGCGTGACGCCAGCCAGACGGATGAGCGCGCAGATGTTTACGGGTTGGGCGCGCTATTGTTTTTCAGTCTGACGGGGCAGAATCCGCGTTATTTCCGACCGGATGACGTGCCTGACGAGTTGCGCATGCCAATGGTGAAGTCGCTCGAACCGGATGTGAATAAGCGTTGGAGCACCGTCACTGAGTTTCTGGAAACACTGTTGGTCATTAACGCACCGCAGATTGCAGAGCTGCCTTCAATGCGCAGGACATGGCGTTGCAAATGGTGCGACACCGTAAATCCGGTCAGCATTCGGTTTTGCGGAAAATGCGGGTGGGACGGCGGGGACACCTGTGTCGAATGTGGGGAAGAGACACGCTCGGGCTTGCCCTTCTGTGGCGGTTGTGGCGCGGATCAACGTGACTACGAAACGGCGGTACGGTTGCACACAAAGCTTCACGCGCTTTGGCGCAAGCAGGCCTATCGTCAGATCGTTGATATGGCTGACAGTGCGTCGGGCTTCTCACCAATCGGGCATGCCGGGCGGCGGTTAACGGACGAAACGGCTGGCTTGAAGGTTAAGGCGGAGAAGGCCATTAAGCGTGTGGAGCATTTGCGGCAGGTTATCCCGTTTGACATTTCGTCCGGGGCCTATGTGCGCGCCCGTCGACATATTGAAGAGTATAACCAGATCGCTGAGGACGATGCGTTCAGTCGTGAGGCCAGTCGCTTACACGGGCTGATTATCGAACGCTATTTGGATAGCGCGCGTACGGCCATTGGTCGTCGCCAGTGGCTTCGCGCCGACGAAGCGTGTCGTGCTGTTCTGAGCGGGTTGGACGCCGATTCGGTTGGCGCAAAACGCCTTATTGTTCAAATCAAGTATCGTCGCGCCGTGTACGAAGCCTATGTGGCGGCGTGTTTTGCCCTGATCTTTTTCTTTGTCTACCTGTTCAGCGCGCCGCCCGTGTACATCATGATGGACAAAACGGTCGGAACCAACTTTGGTCGCTTTTATCGCTTTGCGGATGTCGTTTATCAGCACTCATTTCTGGGGCAATCGCTCAGGAGTTATGCTGCGAGATGGGAGGCCTATGGGCTTTTCGCTCCCATCGCGAACGAGGATGTTGACGTCGCAGGTTCCGCCCCGCCCACGGTAAAACCGGTTGATAACCGGCTGGCGCAGATGCAGGCTAAGTACCATCAGGGCATGGCTGCTATTGCGAAACGGTTTAGCGACGAAACCGAGAGTTGGCCTTCTGAGTACATGAAGGCACTCATGGCTCTCAAGTCCGAAGCGCAGCGTTTGGGCGACTTCGATGCTTGGGAACGCGTTCAGCTCGAAGTGTTACGCTTTGAAGCGCAACGAAGTATTGCCGGCGTCGATGAGGTCGAGGAGGCTGGTGCGCTGTTGGATACGCAGAAACGATTCGAGGCCTCTTGGGTTGCGTATATTAAGAAACGCACCGAGGATAATGCGCTGTCGACGCAACGCTACATCAACAACCTAAAAGCATTGCGTCGACAATACACACAATCAGGACGAATGGGGTTAGCCAAAAAGGTTGATGAAGAGATTGATCGCATGGAGGGGAATGGCTCGGTGTCCCGATCCGAAAGTTGATCTCGGGTTGATCATCTTGCTGCCAAATCGGTTGAGCGGACTTGGATTGTGCTCCTTTCGCCTTCCGTCT
>JAPKCZ010000275.1 GCA_028822745.1 Kiritimatiellia bacterium
CAGAGAGATCCTTGATGAACACATCCGTAAACCACGGATGTAGCCCTTGTGAGTAAAAATGGGGGAAATAAAAATGGTGGCGAATCAGCGACGCTTAGCGTCGGTATGTTTCGGGAAGAGAGCGATTCGTTCCTTGTGAAAAGAATTGAGGGTCAGGTCTCAATATTCCAATATTTGAAGCGCATTCGCGTCCGCGGGTGTTGTCGCCGTCAGTAATCCGTCCACGATACTGACGTATCCGCTGCCGTTGTCGTCGAACAGCCCTTCCCCCCTGGGTTGCGAGCGTCCACAATCCGTGATCGAGTCCCCAATCATCACAAGTTTACTGTCGGGCTGAATAATCACTCGGTTTACTCCTCGTTCACGGCTTGAATTACAACATGCGGCTCGTCATCATTGGCGCGATATAGTTGATGCAAAATGGCCATAGCTGCAGACAAACATGTCGCGACATGAGCAAACAGAAGAACGGAAGGACGCGTACGCAATGATCAAGGCCCGCTTGTAGCGTATGTAGGAATTTACAGACGAGCGCCACAGTGTTAACGTTTCACCTTCTTATGAATCAACAGAAGGACATGAAATGAAAATTGTATCTATTTCAGCGGCGATGGTCATTCTGGTGTCGTCCGTTGTTGCGAACGATGTCAAGGTGCCTGAGAAAAACGAGCGTCAGCCCGAGCAGACAACGATCGATGGCTACAATTCGACACCCTTGCAGCCCGCACCCGATGACAAGTGGCACATCCATGATCCTGAGCGAACGCAGCCACCTGTCGCTGAACCGAAGTATGATGGGAACGTTGTTCCTGCGCCTGAAGGGGCCATCCTCGTTTTCGACGGCAAGAGCCTCGACAAGGTCTCCAACAAGAAATGGCCATTGATCGATGGCGTCATGGTTGCCGGAAAGCACGGCGCACAGAAGTCGATGCAGAGCTTCGGGGATATGCATTTGCATCTCGAATGGTTTGTGCCGGTTGGCTTGAAAGGGTGGGGCCAGAAACAGGGCAATAGCGGCGTCTTCCTCATGGGTAAATACGAGGTACAGGTATTAAACTGCTGGGCAAACCGTACTTACCCTGACGGCATGACAGGCGCGCTGTATGGCCAGACCCCGCCGCTTGTCAACGCCTGCAAAAAACCTGGTGAATGGCAATCATACGATATTCATTTCACCGCGCCGGTATTTGACAAGGACAGGAAGATGGCGAAGCCTGCCGTTGTCACGGTTTATCTGAATAATGTGCTCGTTCAGGAAGAACAGGCATACCTTGGGGCCTCCACCTGGAAAAAGGCACCCAAGTATGTCTATCACCCAGGCAAGCAACCATTCAGTCTCCAGTCACACGGTAACCCCGTTCAATACCGCAATATCTGGGTTTTAGAAAAATAGTTAAGCGGTTCTTCAGACCATCAGAAATCCACATCTCAAAAAAGCGCCCTTGCACCGCAAAGACTTACGCACAGATGGTCTGACCCGAATGGTGCTTGGTGATCAGGAAAATACTAGTATTCCCATATCTTCAATGCTATTTCTGAAGGTATGTGTCGCCTTGTAATCATCAGCGTGGTCTTTCTTGCGATCAGTCTCTCTGGATTGTGTGGGGAGGAAAGCAGACCAGCCCTGCCCGGGTTTGCCGTTGTTCACATCAAAGACTACAAGTACAACGAAAGCTATTCCGTACTTAGCCGAGATGAGTATAATGCATCAAGCACCGCAACACGCCTAGAAGCCAGGGTAATCCGAAAAGCTACTAACGCAGCCAGAAATGAATGGATTGCCTCAGAAACGAAAAGAGTCGGAAGCAGGCGTGACATGAACCGAAACAATCGGGACAACAATCGGGACAATAATAACCGGAATAACAATCAGAACAATGACCGGCACGAATACACAAAGCGCGGATTCCCCACGTTGAAGGTCAACAGGACGCCCGGCGTTCGATGCGTAGGTCTTTACAAGACAAAAAGCGAAGCAGATGCAAAATGTGCTGCCATAACAGAAGTTATGGCAGCCAGAAAAACAAAGGGGGGGCTGTCGCGAACAAGAGCTGACGGTGGGACAGTGAGGCTTCAAAGCAAGATAAAATCAAAATTCAAAAAAGCACCCCTCTCTTCAGGCGGCGGCAGCAAGAACAGCAGTAACAGTAGCGCTGAACGCAATCGTAAAAGCAAAGAACACCTTGAAGAAGCCAGAGTTAAAACCAAGGAACTCTTCGAGAAACATTATGCTCGGATCATGGCAGATGTTGAGGAATTCGGCGTGGCGGGCTTGAATGTACCTGATCCTGAAGTTGATGATGGAAAAGAAAAGAAAGTCGTAAAAAAATTGGGCTCGGCCCTGGAATCACGCCTTTTGACAAATCCGAGCGGCTTCTCTGAAGGTAACGGCTCCGATAAAAACAGATAATCTCAACCGCTCCGCCGAATGGCACTAAGATAAGCCACTGATTCATGCCGAGCGGCTGGCAAAGCGCCATGTGGGTGGGTATGTGAGTGAGAAACATTGCAACGTGATTGCCTTTTCTCTTCTTTCCCACACACCCACACACCCCAATTGACGGTCACAACGCCAGATTCTGTCCCAAAACCTCCTTATCTTAGCGCCATTCTGGTCTGACCCTCAGGGTTCCACGCTCACCGGTAAAGCCGATTTTTAACACCAAAAATCGGCTCTACTTGTCGGGGCGTAGCCTGACTCGTCTGGGCGTAGTTCGAAGAGCGAAGACTGAACAGTGACTTGAGCTGGCCGCTGTTAAGTGCGGCGAAGTCGTTTGTCAGTGACGCGCCTGACCATGGGTAGCTTTGTCGATGACCACGCGCTATCAGCCAATCATAGAACGGCGCTGCGACATGCTTCGCTTGTCCCAGCGTTACAACATGAAAGTTATTGGTCGGGCTGAACGAATGCACCATGTTGGAAATTGCGAAAGAAGACACACCGTGCCGGGCCAACATGTGAACATAAGCACCACGCGCCATATTCTTGAGTTGACCTAGATTGGCTGCGGAGAAATCGGCGGCCGGCAGATTGGTCAAGACGACTGATTCCGTCGACCACCGATTAGGCGCATGACTCGCCTCTGGAGAAGGAAGAGGACCGGCCGACATCTCGTTTATGATGCGACGCAGGATTTCCCGATTGTTGCGCTCCTCGAAGTCAGACCCAGGACCATCGTTCCACATGGGTTAGCGATCAAACATCACCACGATCTTACCGTCGCCCACTTGCGTCATGGCCAATGCGGCGAACACGGCGTTCGTGATCGTCAGGTTCTGTTGGTGGGGAACCTCCGTTACACCGCGTATGTAATTGTCAGGATGATCACTGAAAGGAATCAAGACGGTGGCGCCCGTCGCAATATCAATGGCAACCGGGCTTACGCCTTCACCCTCCAGAACGGGCCTCCCCGCAACGACGGGATGGGTGGCTGCCGGCCCGGCCCGGTAAGCCTGAATACCGTTCGACTGGTCGACACAGACCTCCAGCCCGTAAGGGCTGATCAGAGCATTGACCACGCCCTGCCCTACTGTGTTCTGCAAGCCAACTAAGCTGTGAAGACCACCGGAGGCAGAATCACTGTAGATGAACATGCCCCCGCCTAAACGAATCCATGCGTCGAGATCGGCACGTCCGGTTGAGGACCAGGTCTTCTGGTGTAGCCCGAAAATGATCGCATTGAAAGGGGCAAGAAATGCGCCGTTGAGCAAAGTCTCCTGATCATAGTATGTGTCAATCTGGAAACCCTCTGCGACAAGTAGCAAGGACAGACCTTCTATGCGTAAACACCTGCGCCCCAAGGGGCCTTTGGATCAGATTTCGCCAAAAAACCGCTCGGCCAGAACATGCTCAGAAGGTCTGTCCGTTGGCACCTCTTTAAACGTCGAACACCGCGCTTACACCCCCATTTCCCCCAACTAAATGGACCTCTAAGCACCCGCAGGCACCAAGTTTTTGGCATAGCCTTCACAATTCCAAACACTTACGGACGGGGACCGTCACTCAGTGATGCAATTCCCAACTCCCACACCCACGCACTCACTCACCCACAGACATGGCGCGTGTCCCATTGATTGCC
>JAPKCZ010000276.1 GCA_028822745.1 Kiritimatiellia bacterium
TTGACTTCCTACAACGTGAGCTGGATGTAAATCATGGCGACACGTCGTTGCCTTTCGACTTTGTTGGGGGATGGGTCGGCTGCGTTGGCTATGAAGTCAAGGCAGACCTTGGCGAAGCGGTAAAGCATCATGCGACCACCCCTGATGGGTTGTTTATCTTTGTCGACGAGTTTCTTGCGTTTGATCACGCATCACGTGAAATCTACGTTGTTTGTGTTGGTTCCCCGAATGACGCCGAGTCCTTGCATCAGCGCGCTTCCACCAAGGCCAAAGCATTACGCGAGACCGATATGCTTGTGGGTGAAACGGGGCTGGCGTTGGGCGGACGTTTACATTGCTCCAGTGAAGTGCGTTATAACTTAAGCAAATCTGCCTATATGGAAAAGGTTGAAGCATGCAAAGCGAGTATTCGAGATGGCGAAAGTTATGAAATCTGTCAGACGATGAACGCGACGATGCAAACAGACTGTGATCCACTTGCATTGCATTTGAGGCTTCGTCGAAGTAGCCCGGCGCCCTATGCCGGGTATTTTTGCGTTGGTGACATTACTGTCGTCTGTGCTTCGCCTGAGCGATTCTTGAAAATCGACCGTAGTGGTATGGTCGAAAGCAAGCCAATCAAAGGAACGGCTGCGCGAAGTTCTGCTCCGGATATTGATCGGCAGGAACGCGATCGCCTTCGGCATAGCGCAAAGAATCAGGCCGAAAACCTGATGATCGTTGACCTGCTTCGTCACGATCTAAGTTGGGTATGTGAGCCGGGCAGTGTTCACGTTCCTGCGCTCATGGATATCGAGAGTTATCAGACCGTGCACCAGATGGTCAGCACGATTAGAGGGCAGCTACGTGCCGATGTGGGTGTGGTGGATTGTCTGCGGCATGCGTTTCCTGGCGGGTCGATGACGGGTGCGCCGAAAGCGCGCACCATGGACCTCCTGAACGAGCTTGAAGGTGAAGCGCGCGGCATCTATTCAGGCACGTTTGGATATTTCAGCATCAACGGTTGCGCGGATCTCAATATTGTCATTCGAACAGCGGTGTTTTCAGACGGGCGTGTTCAAGTCGGTATGGGTGGCGCCGTCACGCTCTTGTCGGATGCAAAAGAAGAATACGCCGAGGCTATTCTTAAAGGTGACGTTGTACTGAATGCGTTACGTGCGGCACAGCATGCGATCCCGAAAGCGTAACACGCTGGCTATGCAGCAGCGTATTCGATACGGGAATTAGACAAACTACGAGATGCGTGCTTCGGTTTCTAGGTCAAAGAACAGTACTTTGTCCGTATAGACGGCGGGCGTAATTTTTTGGCCTACCGTGTAGCGGCGATGTGCGTCGACGCGACTGATGAATTGCGAATCACCCGCTCGAAGGTAGACGTAGGATTCGGCACCCATGGGCTCAACAACGTCCACGGTGGCGTTGACGCGAGGGGGATTTTCAAGCGCTTCGGCTGCATTCGAGCCAATATCTTCGGGTCGAATACCGATCGAAATTTTCTTTCCGTTGTAGGCACCAATGACGTCCTTCTGTGCCTGAGGGACTGGCAGTGTCATTGACTCAGGGCCTTTAAAGACCAAGGATTCGCCTTCTGACGCGATATGACCTTCAATGAAATTCATAGGTGGCGTTCCGATGAAGCCCGCGACAAAGCGGTTTACGGGCCGATCATAGAGTGTGATTGGATCCGCCACTTGCTGGATGACGCCGTCCTTCATGACAACAATGCGTTGCCCCATTGTCATCGCCTCCACCTGATCGTGCGTGACGTACACCATGGTCGTGCCTAGCTGGGCATGAAGACGGCTGATCTCAACGCGCATTTGAACGCGTAGTTTTGCGTCTAGGTTGGAGAGGGGTTCATCAAAAAGAAAGACAGCTGGTTTTCGAACAATGGCACGACCGACTGCGACGCGTTGCCGTTGGCCACCCGAGAGGGCTTTGGGGCGCCGATCCAAGAGCTCCGTTAAATGCAAAACCTTGGCGGCGTCTTCGATGCGGGCATCGATTTCTTTTTTCGGAAATTTTCTAAGTTTGAGTCCAAATGCCATGTTGTCACGTACGGTCATGTGGGGATAGAGCGCGTAATTCTGGAAGACCATTGCGATGTCGCGATCTTTCGGTGGAACATCGTTCACGACGCGATCACCGATCGCGACGCTGCCCGAACTTATTTCTTCCAAGCCGGCAACCATACGCAATGTCGTTGATTTGCCGC
This sequence comes from Kiritimatiellia bacterium, assembly GCA_028822745.1. Classification (GTDB taxonomy): domain Bacteria; phylum Verrucomicrobiota; class Kiritimatiellia; order UBA8416; family JAIOPI01; genus JAPKCZ01. The sequence continues at coordinate 2,216 of JAPKCZ010000276.1, forward strand.
AGCCGGAGGGGCCGACGAGGACGAGAAACTCGCCGTCCTTGATATCGAGGCAGAAGTCGTCAACGGCCTTAATGTTTCCTGGGTATATTTTGTCGACATTCTTTAAGACAACTTCAGCCATGATGCACTCCGAGGATTGATTACTATGATTTCAGATATACTGGTAACACTTTGGGTATCAGCATAACAAGGCATTTACCTGTTATCGAGAGCTGTCACTTCTGATCAGGCCCAGAAGTGGTAATGCTCTCCCCATACGACATAGAGGGCTAGAGCAAGGTTAGTCACGGCATGCGCAAGTGCGGGCGCCCAGAGGCTGCGGGTCTTTATCATTAAACCGCCATAGGCCGCGCCTGCGAGGATGCCGACCAGCCAGCGCTGGTGTTCGAAGCCAAATGCGACGCAGACGATGGTAAACGCAAGGGGTTTGAAACGGTTCAGGTCGACGTTGAGGAAATCGCGGTCGATCAGAATGCGGTAGAGGCAACCGCGCCAAAAAAACTCTTCTGCAATCGCGACGACCGCAAACGAGCCAACGATTCGAATGATCGTAAATGTCCACCCGCATGCTTCTGGTGCATAAACGCTGTTTACGATTGTATCATTGGGCAGGTCGCCGAAAGGGGTCATGCCCCAACGGAGATACAATTCCTGTATATAGGGAAAGCGAGAGGCTATTTCCGATTCACCGATGACCCACAAAACGAAGACCGCAAGGCCGACGGCAACAGCCGGCAGAATGTGCGCGGTTTTTAGGCTCGGATACCAGCGCCACGGACGCAGGTAGATGAGGAGTGCTGTCGTGAAAAGCGTGCGGAAAGCATACGCGTATGGACTAGGACCGCCGGAGAACGTCATGACGAGAAGCCAGGCCACAAAAGGTGCCAAGTGGCAGAATAGGGGATCGTCTACTCGTTTATTAGGTCGCGCTTGGATATCGTGCAATGATTTAGCCTGAATGTATGACGTCTTAACGGATGAGCGCGCCTACGGTACGGCGAGCCATTTAGTCGCAAGGTCGCAACTATAGCCTATTCGTTGAAAATTGGCTAGGAACGACAGATTTGTTAAGACAGAATTAGCGCTGAACCGTGAAAGGTCGCCCTGAATTTGACATAGGTAGTGGAATGTGTTGGCGTTCGGCCTGCGGGGAATGGTCCGCGTCGTTCGGCATCTGTGCGGATGCCTCCCGGTCGGGGCGTCGGCTCGGAAGGGGGACAATGCGCACCTCGGCGGGGTCACCATCGATGAGGACGCTGGGTGCTTTTTGAAGGGGCAGAATCAACGCAATTGTGGTGCCCATTCCGGGCTCGCTGCTGATTTCAATGCGCCCACCATGTTCTTGCATGATCTTTCTTGTGATGACGGTGCCTAAACCGGTGCCCTTATCTTTACCTTTGGTCGTATAGTACGGCTCAAACATGTTGTCCAAGACGTCCTGGGACATACCGCAACCGTTATCTGCTACGCTAACACGGACCCAGCCCTTTTTGTCTTCTGTACAGGAGATATTTACTGTCCCTCTATCCGATTCCACGGCATCGATGGCATTATTGACGACATTGTGGAGGGCTCTTAGCAGTTGTGACACGTTGCCTCGCATCTTTTCCGCCGCTGCAGGCACGCTGAACTCTAGGTTTACATTTGCGACGGCAGCGAAAGGCTCAACACCGGCCTGAAGTTTCCCTATGAGTTGTCCAATTGTGAACACTTCGCCACTGGCGAGGGGATCTCGGTTTGTGGTGCTCGTCCACATCTCAGTTAATTGGCAGCAACGCTCAACACTTTGCTCAATTGCACGAAGGTAAGTGCTTAGTTCGTCGTGTTCGCTTCCTTCGCTTTTTCCGACCTTAT
>JAPKCZ010000277.1 GCA_028822745.1 Kiritimatiellia bacterium
GCTCGCTTCGGACTCTGCCACCGCACTCCAAATTTTGCGGGGCCTCGGAAGTGTGTCCGTAATATACGGATCTTGCGTCTTGTTGAACGCGGCGGTGTGGGCATATGATGCTGGTTACTGTCGAGAATCAAAGAGACAAATGGTGCGCTACGCACCCGATGTAACCTAGCGAGGAAACCCAATATGGCGCGCGTCAAGAATTACGAAGAACAGGTGTATGCCGGAGTGCTTGGCAAGGTTATTGGCGTTTACATGGGCAGGCCGTTCGAAGGGTGGGGGAAGAAGAGTATTGAAGAGAAGTGGGACTTTGTGGATCGCTACGTTCACGAGGACCAGAACGTCCCGCTCATCGTTTCTGACGATGACATCACCGGCACATTCACTTTCATAAGGGCACTTGAGGACTCCGGGCTATACGAAAAGACCCCCGATGCATTCTTCGGGGACACGTGGCTGAACTACCTGATCGAACCGAAGACCGTTCTCTGGTGGGGCGGCATGGGCCATTCCACCGAGCATACCGCCTATATCCGACTGAAGCAGGGGCACAAGTCGCCGGCAAGCGGCTCTATCGAGCAGAACGGAAAGATCGTTGCCGAGCAGATTGGCGCGCAGATCTTTATTGATGCCTTTGGCATGGTCGCCCCGGGCAAACCGGAACTGGCGGCTGAACTTGCGCGCAAGGCGGCGCGTGTTTCACATGATGGCGAGGCCGTGCATGCGGCCGTCGTGGTGGCGGGCATGGTGAGCGCCGCTTTTGTTGAGAAGAAGATGACCAAGCTGCTCGATATCGGCGTGGGCCTCATCCCTGACGACTGCCTGATCGCGAGGATTCATCGGGATGTTCGCGCTTGGGCGAAGAAGGACAAGGATTGGCGCAAGACTTTCGACAGGATCGACAAGAAGTATGGCTACCACAAGTACGGTGGCAATTGCCATGTCATCCCCAACCACGCGATCATGGTCATGGCCTGGGTCTATGCTCCCGACGATTTCCAGCAGTCGCAGGCGATCATCAATACCGCCGGCTGGGATACCGACTGCAACGCAGCGAATGTGGGTTCTGTAATGGGCATCAAAGTTGGGCTTGATAGAATCTGCGAGACGTACGACTTCAGGTCACCGTTCGCCGACCGCGTGATCATGCCGGCCGCCGAAGGGTCCAGGTCCATGTCAGATTGTGCCCTCGAGGCGGGCTACATCGCTCGCGTTGGCCGCAAGATTATGGGCTACAAAGCGCTGGCGCCGGCGAAGGGTGGGGCACTACACCATTTTGAACTGCCCGGCGCCCTGCATGGCTGGATGGCTGAGGATAACGATTTCGAGACGCGCGGCCACGTGCGCTTGTCGAATGTGAAGGGGCAATCGGCGAAAGGCACGCGTTGCATGTCTGTGCGTTTCGATGCAGGGCCCGGAAGTCCCACCCGGATATCCACGCCCATGCTGCCCCCACTCGACCGCAAAGGCGGTTACGGGATAATGGGCGTGTCACGCCTGTCCAGCGGGCAGACGGTTACTGTGCGGGGCTGCGGTGGCGCAGGTTCGGCGGGCGCACAGGCGAGACTGTTCGTCAGACTGTTCGTGCCCGGCGATGATGTCCAAGCCCCTGTGCTCTACTCGAGCCCGAAGAAGCTCGCGGCCGGAAAGCCGTTCAGTTTTCAGTGGGCGATACCGGCGACCGACGGCAGGCCGGTTGCTGATCTCGGCATTGAACTCACGTCGTCCGTAAAGGCTGAGGGATCACTCCTGGTCGACTCTGTGTCAATCAAGGGCACGCCGAAGATCTCGTGGCCGCTGGAGACGCTCATGGCGCACGACGGGAATATCGGCGGCTGGATAACCGACACCGACCTGTGTCGCAGCAAGTTCTCTGATGAGAAAGAAGACGTGGTCCGCTACGGCAAGAACACGAGCCGGGGCGTGGTTGTGACCGGGAATCGCGACTGGAAGGACTATTCCTTCCAGACCCGGCTCAGCGTACATCTCGCAGACAAGTCCGGCATCATGATTCGTTATCAGGGCCTCCAGCGCTACATAGCCCTGGAGAAGACGGCGGACACACTGCGACTCGTGGAACGCTTCTACAAAGACACTGTTCTCGACGAGATCAAATGCCGCTTCAACGTCGACGCCCTTCACAAGCTGAAGCTCAAGGCCGATGGGAAGAAGATCAGCGCCTACCTGGACGGGAAAAGGTTCTCGAATGTGAAGACACGCATCTCGGCTCCGGCGGCTGCGGTTTCTTTTTCGAGAATGGCAACATCGGCATACGAGAGGCAAAGGTGTTCGGCGTTAGGGGTTAGGAGTCAGGGGTTAGGGTGTCGTCCTGAAATAGGTTGTCATCGAAGTTTCTTTGCCCTGAAAGGGCTTGATATACGAGACCGGGACAACGCCCACGTTGTTCTACACATCTTTTCCGCATGTTGCGATGTCGAGTCATCCCGGAGGGATGCCAGCTATTAGCCGGTGGTTGAGCCTCCGGCTTGTATCTCTGTTTCCACCATACCCAGGGCGTTGCCCTGGGCTCGTATATTACACCCGTTGCCTTCGGCCGTCTCGCAAGCTCGGCTCGGGGCTCTTGGAAGAAGACGCGACTGAAAAGATGACAAACGGAAACCAGGACGACACAGCGTATTACAGGCTGCTCAAGGCTGACTTTAATTTCGAGCGCTGGCGACATTGGCGTGGATCTCTGCCCACGCTTACGGCAAACGTCCCGCGAATGATGTTGGCTCTTACCGACGGGCTCAGGAACGTGCCTTGCATTTGACGGCTCGTGACCGCAATATGTATTGGTCCTCGAAGAGATCGGGCACGACGGCAGGCAACGCCGTTCTGCGCGAGAGCAGAAATGGGGGGCCACGTGTCTCGCTACGTGAAAGCCCCCCTCTCGGGTGAATAAAGGAAAGAGATCGACGTTCAGCTCGTGCATATTGCCGAACAACTCGAAACACCATGACCTTGCGGACGATCAGAAAGAACTACCTGTTTGCGCTTTCTCTTGTCGTCTATCTCGCGACGCTGCTCATGCTGCTCAGCGAGCTGGACCGGCAGTATTACCAGGTTGAGAAGGAACCCCTGATCAAGCACAGCTTTCGGGCGCTGTTTCCCGACGACACGCTGCGTCTGCAGCAGGTCTCCGGGCAGATACTTGTTCAACACGAAGCCGAGGGCATCGTTGATGCCCGCCTGGCGACGGAGTGGCGCGAGATTGTCCAATCGATGCTGGACGGCGAGGGCTGTGTTTTCCAGATCCGGATCGTGTCCAAGGATGCCGAAGAGATTCTCGTGCAGCGGGACGATGTGAAGTTCCGACGGCTGAACGGGTTCGCGAACACACTCTTCTACCGCAACTTCCGGCGCGAGGCCTCGAACGAGATCGTCGGTTCGCCCGGGGGCCCCAGGCGAGGCCTGCTCTCTTTCCATTATACAACGCCCAGCCAATACGAGCCCATCGTTGCCCTGACCAACCGTTACAGGCTGTGGGCCCTGCTGATTTTTGCAGCGATCACAGCCTGCTACGGTGCTGTCGTGCGCCATCTCATTCTCCCCACCAAACGCGTCGTGAGCCGGATCGACGCGGTCGCCTCAGCGCCGCCAAAGATCATGCCGAGACCGTCGTCGCTTCTGGAGAAGGCCTACAACAACCTGGCGCGGGACGCCATTCTCCTGCGGGTGGGGCAGGCGATCCGGAGCCTGTCGGCCGAGAACCCGACTTTCGATCAATCCGCGGTTCTGGCCCGCGTCCCGGACCTGCTGATCGAGCTGCTGGACTACCGTGCGGTGCTGGTGTTCGACCTGTCCCCGGACAAGGCGGGGCATGTGTTGGTTAGCGGCTGCGCCGAAGCCAACGACGGGTCGGCGTCGCAAGATCACAGAGACCACAGCCTGGATCACGTCCTCACTCCGGACACGTTGAAGGAGCTCGGGGATGCGGGTCGGGTGGTGAGCGGTGAGTACGTGGTGTGTGAAATCTCTGGCCCGGACGAGCGCCCCCACCGGACCTGCCTTGCCGTGTTGCGTCCTGACGCTTGCCCCCCGACGCTC
>JAPKCZ010000278.1 GCA_028822745.1 Kiritimatiellia bacterium
ACACGCGGTTCAGAAACAACTGATGGACTTGGGCGTGCGTGTCGTGACCGCGCATAATCTCAGCGCGATCCGTCTCAGCGCAGTTGATTTATCTTGCGTTTATACCGAAACTACCGAGACGCTTGACTGTGCTGCCACAGTGCTGGTCACCATGCGCCAGCCTGTCGACGACCTCTGGCAAGCCCGCCCCAATTTGATCCGCATTGGCGACGCACTTGGCCCTTCAACCATTGCAGCTGCGGTCTACAGCGGCCACTTGTTCGCCCGTGAACTGGGGGAGCCAAACCCCGGTAACGTCCCTTTCCGCCGTGAACTGATCAACCTGTCCCCGTCGTGACTGGAGCCTGACCAATGCCCCGAGATCGCCGATATGATATTCTCTTCGAGCCGCTGCAAATCGATCCAGTCACGGCCAAGAACCGGTTTTATCAGGTGCCTCACTGCACGAGCATGGGGTATCTGCGCCCGCGAATGCTAGCCGAAATGCGTGGCATGAAGGCCGAAGGTGGCTGGGGTGTGGTCTGTGCGGAATACAACTCTATTCATCCCTTTTCGGATGACCTCACCCATGTCTCAGCCTCGCTCTGGGAAGACACCAACCGCGGAAAGGACACGACATGACCAAGACCACCAATATCCTGCGCTTTGACTACAACGGTTCGAATGGTTTGGAGGAATGGGAACAGATGGACTACGACAGTTTGGTGTCCGGGAAGCCCGTGCAACACGGGCACCTTTATCACGAAATTTCGGAGCAGGGGTACATGGTTGGCGTCTGGGATTGCACGGCCTTCACGGACCAGATGATGCCCTACACGGTTGATGAGTATATGCTTTTTCTTGAGGGTGAATTGACCATGCTGCTGCCCAATGGGGCCGAGATCGAGATCAAGGCGGGCGATGCGTTCATCATCCCCAAAGGCTTTGAATGTCAGTGGAAACAGACTAGCTTTGTGCGCAAGATCTTCATGATCCTCGACGGGGAGGTGCCAGATGCCGAGAACGCCTCACTCAAGCGGATTACGGTGCCGAACCTTGCCCAGCCCGATAGTGCGGATGTGACCATGTCGCGTAGGGATTTCTTGAATGCGGCCGGCAATATGTGCGTGGAGGTTCAAGGGCACGGAGTCGTGGCGCAGATGGGCCGAACCAGTGACGCCAACGAGTTGATCACCGTTTTGGAAGGATCGTTGCAGCTCGACGATGGCGAGATGGCACATGTCTTCAACACGGGCGACACGGCCTATCTGCCTCAGGGCGATGTGGTTGACTGGAAGACGAGCGCGGGCACTCGCCTGATCGTGGCGAGCTACACCAGCCCCGAATAACCTCAGCCGCAGGCGAATTCGGCACCATGGTGATCTCTGTCAGGCAGGTTTACGCGCCCGGATATGATGCGGGCAATGTTCCCCACTTTCCAGCACGCCCACAAGCTTGGTCCAGATCGCCACCTGATGGTCGATGAAATTGGCGCCGTGCCTTTCGGACAAATCATCACGATCTGGTCCGGTCAGCCAGGCAAGCTCCTGCGCGGCGACCTTGGCGTACCAGGGGTTTCGATTGACAAGCTCAACCTCGACAAAGCCCGCGTCCTGCATGGCTTGGCGATAGGTCGCGGGCGAAGCCATGGCGAAATCCAACCCTTCTTCCTTGATATAATCTGCCATCTGGGGTGAAGGCGGTCCTTCATGGCTGATCAGCCAATCAGAGGCTGCAAACTGTCCGCCGGGCTTCAATACCCGAAAGGCCTGTCTCGCCATTTCGGCCTTGTCCGAGATGTTAATGATCGAGTCCTTTGAGAACACGATTTCAAAGGTGGAGGCATCAAATGGAAAGGGGCCCGGATTAATCTTGAGTATCTCAATCCTGTCTTCAACGCCTGCCACCTTGGCACGACGATTTGCCGCCTCACAGACTGGATCCTCAACATCGATGCCCACCACCCGCGCCGCGTCATGTTCACACACCAGCAGGACTGCGCAGGCACCGGAACCGGAGCCGATGTCCAGAACAAATTTGCCCGCAATATCAACGCCGGTGATCACCCGTGCAACCTCGTCCGGTCCACCAGGAGACAAAAACCCATCGCCCCAAGTCTCTTCCAGAAACCCGATGACTTGCGTGTCGTAAAGAATCTCGTCCTGCATGTGTCACTCCTCATAAGCAGAATTGCAGTTCGCTCCAATAATGCAAGGGTTTTTGAAGAAAGATCAATTACTTCGTTAAACCTCAATCAAACTCAGGCATAAGCCCTGCATCGATAAGTTGGGTTTCAATACGCTTTAATTCAGCCCGAACCCGACGACCAACATCTGCTGAATGACGCCGGGTAGCTAACTTCTCTTTGGTCCGACGTCCATGCTTTAGATTTGCCTTTGAGATGCTTTTAAGCCTTCAAGAGTCCGAGCACCCGTGAGGGCCCTCCATGTTTAAGCGATATCGTCCATTGTGCTTGTACGCGGCTCTCTGACATTCTGTACCCCGACGTGTTCTTGCAAGGCATCTTACACCCGGCCAATTAGGGCCAAAACGTGTGTTAATACCAATATTTACGTTACCTTTTGTTAATCTCATAATATCGCCTCTATTAAAGTATTATGATACCACAATTTTAATGTAACTACTAGAGGTAAGTTACTGTGTATAAAGCTTTTTTTCTAGATTTTGAGTTAGATTACCATACACCTAAAACCCAGTGTTAAGATTATTATTACGCCATGCTATAATAAGGGGGCGGCTGACCCATTAAACAACCCCGATGGTTATTTGACCATAATCGCTAGGGTACCTGTGGACGCATGGGACAGATTATCTCCATTGTTATCCAACAGCTGAATTTAACACCATCTCTATCTAACTCTTCATTTCTGATATGCGATAGGTAGAGTAACCTGTCCCATGCGTTCCAACTGTCCCAAATCAGATTTACATTAAAGACTATATTTGATACACTTCAGATCTACACAGGGAGAAATACAATGAATACTAAGTTTACAAAATTTATAATCGCTGGTGTTGCTAGCGTTATGTCGACTGGCGCGGTGATGGCAGAAGATTGGGATATGCCAATGGCATATTCTGCAAGTAATTTCCATTCGGAAATGGGTGTGGTTTTTGCGGATAAAGTACGTGATTACACAGGTGGGGACATCAACATCACAGTTCACGCAGGTGGCTCGTTATTTAAAGGTGGCGAAATCAAACGTGCCGTTCAAACGGGCCAAACTCCGATTGGCGAACGTTTCATGTCTGCACATGTGAACGAGGCACCTCTATTGGGCTGGGATAACGTTCCGTTTCTTGCAACAACCTACGCAGCTAACGAAAAACTATGGGCTGCCGCCAAAGGCAAAGTGAACTCACAGCTGGCTGATTTAAACCTTGTTGCACTTTATACCTGCCCTTGGCCTGGTCAGGGTTTCTATTTCAACAAACCTGTAAATTCGTCCGCAGATACTCAAGGTATTAAGTTCCGTTCATATAACTCTGCTACTGCGACATTTGCAGAAGAGTTGGGAATGATTCCAGTGCAGATTGAAGCCGCTGAACTGTCACAAGCTTTGGCAACAGGTGTGGCAGAGTCCTTCATTTCATCTGGCTCAACTGGATATGATCGTAAAGTTTGGGAATCCTTGACGCATTACTACAAAGTAAATGCATGGCTACCACGCAACTATGTTATCGTGAATAAAGGTGTTTGGGATGGCTTAAATGCTGACACACAAGCCAACATTACAAAGGCAGCGGATGAAACCGGGGCGGCGTGTACTGCAAAATCAGAAGAATTGGCAAACTGGTATTTTGAACAGCTCACTGCAAACGGTATGTCTGTTGAGGATGCCGGACCAAAGTTCTTGGCCGAGTTAGAAGCAATCGGTAAGAAAATGACAGCTGATTGGTTGGCTGCTACAGGTGCAGACGGTCAAGCAATCTTGGATGATTACAAAGCGATGACTAACTAATTGCAAACCTAAGGCTCCGCTAATGCGGGGTCTTTATTTTTTTAGGAACTTTTGAAGTGCGCGACTGGCAACCTTTTCTTGGG
>JAPKCZ010000279.1 GCA_028822745.1 Kiritimatiellia bacterium
CCCGCGGGTCATCACGTACAGGTCGTGGATTTGGCCGATTGGCCTATGTCGCGCTTCGTTCCCCAGCCTATGGGCGAAGCGTTACGCGATGCGCTGCGTGCCGCCGGTGTCGAATGGCATCTGGGGACGTCTGTGAGTAGCGTTTCGAAGAGCGACAGTGGATACAGTGTCCAGTTGGCGTCCGGAGCGACGCTTGAATCCGACCTTGTCTTATCTGCTGTCGGTTTGCGTGCGCGTACGAAACTTGCCGCCGATGCAGGTCTCGATGTGGATTGCGGGATTCAGGTGAACGCGGCGCTTCAAACGTCGGACGCATGCATCTACGCACTAGGCGATTGTGCGGAAGTCTCTGGACGTGTGTTGCCCTTTGTGATGCCGTTGATGACCTGCGCGCGCGCGCTTGCAAAAACGCTGTCTGGCGAATCAACAGATGTGGTCTACCCGCCCATGCCGGTGGTCGTCAAAACGCCCGCCTGCCCAACCGTGGTTCTGCCGCCGGATGCAGGCATCGATGGGACTTGGCAGTTGGAAGGAGATGCGCCTGATCTGACGGCGCGTTTCGTGGGTCCGAATGGGGCCTTGCTTGGCTTTGCTTTGACCGGTGGCGCTACATCCAGCCGCCAGACGCTTGTCAAAGAGATGGCGACCTAGCCGTCGCGGCCTCTGTGACCTTGCGTTTTCGAATCCCGTCGTGTGATCAGTCTTCGCTGCTGCCAAGGTCTTCGAGCAGTTGGTCGATATTCTTAAGGGTGGGGTCGAGCGGATTCAGGAATTGGAGACCCGTGGCGTATAGGTCCGCGTTGTCGTCCTTTAGGCTCCATGCGTTCTTGACGTCGAGGGTCAGGTTTCCACGTTCGTACGAGTCGGTAGGCAGAGCCAGCTCAACGGTCGAGCTTTCGCCGTCGATGAAGCTGACGGGGTCACTGCCGAGTATCATGAGGCCCCCAAGCGACAGATTGTCGAGGAACCCGATGACCTTACCGGATTTTTTGTCCGTGACGCTCAAATGATGAATGAGCGCACGTCGCGGATGCTTTCTTCGGTTGTCCATTTTGAACCCTTCCTTCGGTTTATCTTCTTTCGTTAGGTGTTTAGAGCAGGGATTGTGCCTTTTTGAAGATGAGAAAGAGCTATTTTGCCTAATGTTCAGGGCTGTTTGTCTCTGAGTATCACGTAAGGACATGCAGTGGAGTGCGTTGTGAATTCGTCGAGGCGTGGGTTTGGTTGACGCAATTTTGCGAAGCCGTTCGCTTAAAGAGCTCCGCTGGAGGGTTTTACATTCGCAAATGGTCAAAAATGGTCAGAATTTGGTTCTCAAACGTGAAATCCTGAGGGCGTGGCGCGCCTAGGCAAAAAGTGCGTTGACCGATTTTCCTGTGCCGTCTTTTGTCACGTAGAAGGGACGCTTTTCAATGTCGAAAGCAGTCTTGGGATTGATCCCCATGGCCGTATAAATGGAGGCGTGCATGTCTTCGATGGAGACCGGGTTTTCAACGGCGATCAAGGGTCGCTCGTCGGCCGTCTTTCCATAGAGTTGCCCCTTCTTGACACCGCCACCAAACATGAGGACGCTGGAGCCGCCCGTGAAGTGACGGTGCAGACCGTAGTGTTTCATTTCCTGTAGTTTGTCGGTTCGAGCGCGTGACTGGTCCTTCGCGGTCGAACCCGGCACGCCTTCAATCATCATGTCGCGGCTGAATTCGCTGGCGACAACAACGAGTGTTCGGTCGAGGCGGCCGCTCTTTTCCAGGTCTAAAATCAGCTGCGCGATAGGGGCGTCGATCTGCTTTTTCATGTCGACCACTCGCGTGTGCCCGTTTTCATGCGTATCCCAGTTCAGGAAGGGCACGTACTCTGTGGTCACTTCAACGAAACGTGCGCCGGAATCGACGAGGCGTCGCGCCAACATGCACCCGCGCCCGAAACGACCGGTATCATAAATCTGTCGCGATGTGTCCGGCTCGAGTGCCAAATTGAACGCGTCCTTTTCTTTCGAACTCAGCAAACGGTACGCGCTCTCCATGGCGCGCAGCATGGATTCCTGCTGAAAATCGCTCATGCGTTCACGGTGCGGGTTCTGGTCGATCAATGCTTTGTACGCGTTGTGACGATTTCCGAATCGCTGTGGGTCCATGCCCTTCGGTGGCTGTACGGACTGCATCGCGTTTTCGGGGTAGGGCAGGTTCATGGGGCCGAACTCTGATCCAAAGAAGCCTGCCGTGGTGAAGGCTTTCAGTTCTTCCTTCTCGCCGACGCCTTCGAGGCGCTGTCCGATGTTGATGAAGGGCGGGATGACCGGATTGTTCGGGCCCAGCACTTTGGCCATCCATGCGCCGATATGAGGCGCTGCGACGGTCAAGGGCGGGACGTAGCCTGTGTGCCAGTGATACTGGTGACGCGAGTGCAGGATGTGGCCGAGATCCGCCTGAATGGCTGATCGAATCAGGGTGCCGCGGTCCATGACTTGTGCCATTTTTTCGAGTCCGGCGGTGAACTTGATGTTGTCGACGTTTGTGTCGATGGCTGGAAACGTGCTCAGGATGCGTTCGACGTCTAATCCCTTTTCAAAAGGCAGATAGCGCTTCGGGTCAAAGGTGTCCGGCGCGGCCATGCCGCCCGCAAGCCAGATCAAAATGCAGGCGTCAGCGCTTGCTTCCGGATGCACGATTGGCTCGGCTGTGTTCGCCCAGAGCGTACCGCCGTTGGTGGCCAGTGCGGCCGCGGCACCCGCTCCGAGTGATTTAAGAAAGTCGCGGCGTGCAAGTTGTTCATTCAGATTCATGCTTCGCTCCTATCGTACAATTTGAAACTCTGGCAGCATAAAGACCGTCCAGAGCATGTCTTCGACGGCGCGTCGGTCGCCGTCGTCGATCATGGTTTTGAGAATGTTGCGTTCACCCGTCGTGGGCGTTCTCGACAAGGCATAACTGAAGACCCAGTCGACCAAGGCGCCTGGCGAGCGTTCCTTGTCCTTGAGAATGTGTTCAGCGCCCGCCCGCACATAGTCTGCGAGGGTTTCGCCGTTGGTCAGGTCGATGGCCTGCAGCGTGGTCAGGTTTGCGGGGCGTGTCGTCACGACCTGATCACGATTCGGACGTCCCAGCGAACGCATCAGAAAATCATTTTTCACCAGAGCCGCGCGAACCGGAGGTGCTGGCTGCAAAGGTCCTGGAGCCCGGATGGGCCCATTCAACACCGGACCCCAGGGCGGCGAACCATGTGGGGCGACTTCAACCGCCGCCTGCCACGCACCTTTGGGTTTGCGAACCTCCCAGCTTTTATCCGTGACCAGCACCACCTGCTCGCCGTTGGCGGTGAATTCAACCTGACAGACAAACCCTGCTGAGCCCCCAAACATTTCGGCATCCACCTCAATCGTGTTCTCGCCCGTACGCAGATGTTTGGCAATATCGAAGCCTAGCGGTTTCTGCCAGTCTTTAGAGGTCGCCACAGAAACCCCATTCACTTTCATGGTAAAGGCGTTATCGCAGGTCGCACGCACCGAAGCGCTGATCAAAGCGCTCGGCACGTTGAAACGTTTACGAAGCTGAGCTTTATGACGCCCCTTCCCGTCGTGCCAGATCCATGTGGCGGTAATTGGCAGAGGTGAAATCGCTTTGGGGGCCGGCTGTTTCTCCTGGATCACGCGCGTCACATTGGCTGTCGCTTTTTTTGGATTGGTTTCCGTTATTTGCCAAACGGCATCCATCAGCTGTTCTGCAGTCATGCGTTTGGCCAGCGGTCCGCGGTATACATAATCGACCTCCTGCTCGGTTGTCACGATGACGGATTTGGATTGATAGGCTTCGGACGTCATGACGAAGTGAATGAACGTGCTTAAGTCATAACCATCTTCGGCAAAACGAACGGCCAGGTAGTCGAGCAAGTCTTCGTTCCAAGGCTTTGTGTGCATCGCGTCCACAGGGTGCACAATGCCGCGGCCCATGAGGCGGTGCCAGATGCGGTTGACGGCGGTGCGTGTGAAGCGGCCGTTCTCGGGGTGCGTCATCAGCGCCCCGAGCTGTTTCAGAC
>JAPKCZ010000280.1 GCA_028822745.1 Kiritimatiellia bacterium
ATGCCAAACACGCGTGCCAAGCGGAAAAGCGTTTGGAGGCCAGGGATGGTTTGGTTTCGCTCGATCTTTGAAATGCCCGCTGGCGATACACCCGTCCGTCGCGATACCTCGGCAATGGTTAAGCCTTCGCGCTTGCGAAGCACCCGTAGAACGGAGAAGTTATACATATCTCCATCGATTTGGGGCGATTTCTGTATTGATTCTGTCTTCATCTAGTCGCAATTTACGCAATAATAGTTTCGTCGGCAATATATTTTACCAATAAATATATTGTATAAGAACATAATTCAGGTCTATAGTTTCTTCGAACAAGGAGCACCATGAACGTTAATACACTACTAAAACCAGAAGATTTACGCAGTTCAATAGCCCGTTTCTGGGATGTTTCCGCCCAGAAAATTCGTCTTTTGGATGCTCAGTATGATCCATCCAGTGGATCCCCTGTCTTTACTGCCAATGGCGCTTATACCACCCGAGGGTGGACGGAATGGACGCAAGGGTTCCAGTACGGCGGCGAGATCCTGCAATTTGATGCCACAGGTGACGAATCGTTCCTTGCCATGGGCAAGGCAAATACCGTTGAAAAAATGGCCCCGCATGTCAGCCATTTTGGTGTTCACGATCATGGCTTCAACAATGTCAGTACCTATGGCAATTTGCTGCGTCTGATGCAGGAAGGGCGCATTGCTGAAAACGAATGGGAACGCAATTTTTACGAAATGGCGCTTAAGACGTCCGGCTCGGTTCAGGCGCGACGTTGGACCTCGATTTCCGACGGCGGCTATATCTACTCGTTTAATGGCCCGCATTCACTCTTCGCGGACACCATCCGGTCCTTGCGTTCCCTTGCTGTGGCCCACCAGCTCGGACATTCCTTTATGGGTGAGAACGATGTTAACGTGAGTTTGTTGAGTAGGTGTATTCAACATCTAAACGCCACCGCCCAGTATGCGGTCTATTACGGCGAAGGGCGTGACCACTACGACCTAAGGGGGCGCACAGCCCATGAGAGCATCTTTAATCTTAACGATGGCTGCTACCGCTGCCCGAACTCACAACAGGGCTTTTCACCTTTCACGACATGGACACGCGGACTTGCCTGGATCATGCTCGGGGCGTCTGAGCAACTTGAGTTTCTGGAAACCGTTGCAGACTCTGAGTTGGATGCGTTGGGTGGGCGTGATGTCATTGAATCCGTTCTGGTAAAGATGGCACGGGCAACATGTGATTTCTATATCGAGAACAGCGCTGCAGACGGCGTTCCTTACTGGGACACAGGCGCTGCCGACCTACACAAACTTGGCGCGGATGTTCTTGAACGCCCTGCGGATCCGTTCAATTCGGCCGAGCCGGTTGATTCATCTGCGGCGGCGATTGGTGCACAGGGTCTGTTGCGCTTAGGGCACTATCTCGCCAAAGACGATGCGGATGCAGCGGCGCGCTACACCAGCGCCGGACTTACCGTCTTGAACACACTGCTTGGTGATGACTATTTAAGTTTAGACGAAAAGCACCAAGGGTTGCTGTTGCACTCGATTTATCATCGACCCAACGGGTGGGATTACATTCCGCAGGGGCAACGTATCCCTTGTGGAGAATCCAGCATGTGGGGTGACTACCATATTCGCGAAGCCGCGCTCTATACGCAACGTCTTGCGGACAACGGTCCATACCTGAAATTCTTTCTGTAAACACCATTCTAGAAACGAGGACAGTGCATGATTATCGGCGATTTAGGTGAAATCAAGGGCCGCACGTATCCCGCGCGTCGACTCACGCAAAACTTAGTAGGGGGAGCCTCTCCTGTACAGTGCGAGAACTTTGCGATGGGCTATGTCACACTGGAGCCCAATGGCGGACAGGTCCCATGGCACAACCAGGATTCCGAAGAAGTGTATTTCGTCATCTCCGGCACCGGCGAAATGTGTCTCGGCGAAGAGCGGCGCGAACTCGTCAGCGGGCAGATTGTTCAAATCCCGCCAGGCGTTTTTCATCAGTTAACAAACATTGGCAACGAGCCGCTGCAGTTCATCTATTGCTACGGCCCGGCCGGTGACGTTGCGCATTGGCGACAGGAACTTGCAGGAACGTTGCCAAAGGAAGGGGTGGATGTTCCATCCTTGCCCTCAGGTGCACAGCCGCAGTGTGTTGATCTGCCTGTAGGCGGCCCCGTCATTATCTGACGACCCCGGAAAACGTCCAAAACTCTCAAAACGAATCACAAAAGGAACTTAGCAATGGAAACAAGACGTATCGGTATCATCATGAACGGCGTGACGGGACGGATGGGCACAAACCAGCATCTCGCCCGCTCCATCGTTGCCATTATCAAGCAAGGTGGCATTAAGGTTGGCAACGACATGATCATCATGCCGGAGCCCATCCTGACTGGGCGGCGCGAACACGCCCTGAAAGACCTTGCGGAGCATTATGGGAATGATGCCTGTGGTGAGGCCTTTAAATACACCACCGATGTGCAGGGAGCACTCGATGGTGCATATGGCGATTACGAAATCTTCTTTGACGCCTCCGGAACACTGCAGCGCGCAGGATTTATCGAAATGGCTGTCGCCGCCGGCAAGGCCATCTACTGTGAAAAGCCAACGGCAACCAAAACCGCGGACGCGATCCGACTTGCGAAATTGGTCGACGATGCAGGACTAAAAAATGGCATTGTACAGGACAAGCTCTGGCTGCCCGGCTTTCGTAAGCTCAAGATGCTGAAGGAAACCGGTTTCTTTGGGCGCATCCTTTCCGTCAAAGGAGACTTCGGCTACTGGGTCTTTAGTGGCCTTGATGTCGATCAACCTGCCCAGCGCCCGAGCTGGAACTATCGCACAGAGGACGGCGGCGGCATGATGATCGACATGTTCTGCCACTGGCGCTATGTGATCGACAACGTCTTCGGCCCGGTCAAGAGCCTCGTGGCATGGGGCTCAACCGATTTGCCTGAGCGCCGTAATGAAGCGGGTGACGTCTTTAAGGGCACGGCCGATGATTCTGCCTACGCCATGTTCCTTCTCGAGGATGGCACGATGGTGCAATTTAACAGTTCTTGGTGCACGCGCGTTCGTCGCGACGATCTTTTGACGGTCCAAGTCGATGGCGATAAAGGCTCGGCCGTGGCCGGCCTGCGCGACGTCGTGGTGCAGAGCGCTGCCGAGACACCGAAGCCTGTATGGAATCCCGACATATCCCAACCGATCGACTTTCATGCCGGGTGGACTAAGGTTCCGAACAATATTGAGTACGACAATGCATTCAAAATTCAATGGGAACAGTTCATTCGTCACGTCGTTCTCGATGCGTCATGGGACTACAGTCTGATGGAAGGTGCCAAAGGCGTTCAGCTGGCCGAGTTGGGCATGCAATCCTGGCGCGAGAAAAAGTGGGTCGACGTCACCCCGCTATGATCGTTTCAAAAACAAAGGGTCGATTATGATATTAGATACATTGGAACAGGCCGACCGCTACGCGGGACTACACAGTCGCTTTCCACAGGCTTTTGCCGAACTCAAGAAGCTCGTTGCGCGCGAGGATTTACCTGAGTCGGGTCGCATTGATCTGGATGGCGATAATCTATTCGCCGTGATCGTCGACGCACCCGGCCGCGAGCGTGCTGATGCCAAACTAGAGTCCCATAATGCGTACATTGATATTCAATACACCGTAAGCGGTACGGACTGCATTGGGTGGTCACCGCTCAACCGTGTCGCCGCAAGCGAAGGCTATGATGAAAACAAAGACCTCGAATTCTACACGGACGCTCCGTCGTTGTGGGTTGATGTGAACGCAGGTGATTTTGCCATATTTTTTCCAGAAGATGCACACGCTCCCTTGGCAAACACCGGACAGCCCACGCGAAAGATTGTTATAAAAATTGCTGTTTAGATTACGGTCATGGGCTAAAAGGGTGTGACCGTTTCTTCTCAATGGCGTGTGAGGTGTTGAGCTATTCGTTCAGCATGCCTGACATTCTAGCCTGATCTATTCACCAAAATCTACTGCGAATGTATATCTCACGCCATCTC
>JAPKCZ010000281.1 GCA_028822745.1 Kiritimatiellia bacterium
GAGAGACAAACGCAATGGCCCTTTGCGCGACACCAAGTGCCGACAAACGACACAAAGCCCGAGTTGGATGTGTTTATTCCTGACAATGAACGCAACCCACACCCTGGACGCAGCGCAACAGAGCAGGAACATCGACGCTCAGTCATTCATATAACTGCCGCTCCCGATCAGAACATATTCGCTCGGCTTTGCCTGCGGCCAAACGGCGACATGGGGGTGGCTTGCGTAAACCTGAATGATAGGCATGCACGTGACGCTGGTTTTCGTACTGACATCGCGCAACAATATTTTGTAAATTACCGCTATGCTTCTGGTGGCATTACGGAAAGCGGTTTGCTTCCAACCGACAGCGTTTATCTGGAAAAAGACCTTACCCAGACTCACATCGTGTGGTGGCATATCGCGAAGGACGCAACACCGGGCCAATACCGTGTAGATCTTGCTGTGACCGTCGACGGACAAGCGCTCAGTCAGATTCCTGTAAACATCATCATTCATGACATCGAGTTGACCCAGCATGTGCCCGGCGCATTCGGTTTCTACTATAAGGGTCGCATGCATCCGACGCCTCTACCCGAAGAACGCTACACGGCGTTTTTCGATGCGTTCAGCGTTATGCGCTCTTTGGGGTTTACGTCTGTGACGCTACCCGACGTTGCACGCGTATCCATGGTCGATGCGAAAAGGGGAAATATCCGCATGGATTTCGACGACACCGGTTATAGAGCCGCTTTGGACGCTGGTTTGGGTGCGACAAAAAAGCAGCCACTGTTGTTGGAACAGCTGAGCACAGCACGGGCGATTGCGAGTCGCTTGCCGGCGCTTGGTGACGGTCGGCTCGATCGCGAACCGGGTGCAGAAATGCAACAGAAGGCTTTTAAACCACTTTGGGCGAAGGCGATGACGGAATATCGAGACACCGTTGATGCGTGGGGCGGTCATTCCATTTTTGAGGTCGTGGATGAACCACGCGAACATCCTAATCCATGGAACCGCAACTTGGCCGACACACGTCGCTACGGCACATGGATGGGGGAGCTTGGTATAAATCGTTTTGGCACAATTATGGGAGACCGGAATAGCGGGCGTGATTATACATCACTGATCGGCGTGCTAGACGCCGTTTCTGTTCACGGAAACAAATCGAGCCAGCACCTCCAAGCGAAGACATTGAACAAGGGTAAAGCGCTATGGTTCTTTAACGATGGCCTGAGTCGTTTTCGTTGGGGCTTTTATCCCTGGGCAAAAGGAGCGACGGGCCGGTTCGAATGGCATTGGTGCTGGCCGGGACAGCTGGAACACAACACGGGTGGGTATCCCGGCGCGGATTGGCACAACCCCTTCACCCGTATTCATGGGCTGGTTCCAAATGCGCCGTCTTCCCGTTTTGACGCAGGAGTGCTATTGTCAGAGTCTCTATTTGATGCAGCCGACGGACTTACCGATTATAACTTCGTGTACACGTTAGAGAAGACGCTCAACGCACATGCGAAACATGCTGGGTGTAAAAAAGATGTCGATGCAGGCAAGTCCCTGCTGGCCCGTATTCGTCGTGATGCAGGAGCGCATGAGGCTGATTTAGAAGGATGGCGTAACGAGCTTGCCACTGCGATTGCAGGCTTCAGGAAACACAAATGACCACAGCCGATTACAACGCGGAAACGTATGACGTTTTTTGTCAGCTACTCTTCGAATGACGTCGCTGTCGCAAACGACGTGTGTCGCTTTCTTGAAGAAACGGGTTTGCACTGTTGGATTACACCTCGGAATATTGTCCCGGGTCGTGAATACGGAGAGAATATTTCCGATGCGATTCCGCGCTCGAAATGCGTGTGCCTTTTATTCTCATCACACTCCAATAAATCCCCTCACGTCGCTTCTGAAATCGCGATGGCCTTCGATAACCGTGTCAACATTCTGCCTGTTCGAATCAAAGATGTGCCCATGAACGAGGATCTTGGCTATCGCTTTCATTAGGTCAGTGCAATAGGGGGGCAGGTCGCGAAACTGCTGCCTGATCTTCCTGAACAGATTCGTGCATGTCGAGTTCATTCATGAGCATCCAGATGGTCATAATCAGCGTCGCCTCACCTTCGACCAGTGCTTGTCGCGCGAAGGCCGCGTCGCTGTTGTCTTACAAATATTCAACATCCCCCTCAATCAGGCCGTACAGATCAAAGTGTTGATCTTGCAATGCATGACATAGCTCGTGCGAGGAGATCAGATCAAGCACCTCGTCCGTCGCATTGGTCGCGAGTATGTAGTAAGCCTTGGCGCCCGGGGTGGGGTCATAGTGCGCAGCGGCCTGACCTTCGAGTAACTGCGTATAGGTCTGCTTTAGATCTACGGTCTTCGGGAATAGCCCCAAGCGGACGAGGCCGTGGACGTAATCCTCGGGCGAATGCCCTTCGAATTGGCGATCAATGGCATCGTTGACATAGGCTCGGAATGCGTCTTCGGATTGTGCCAGAACGGTGATGTTGGTGAGAAAATTGAGATTACGGATGGATTCCACATCCTGGCAAATGCGCGCCACACTGCGTCTGGCCTTCGTCACCGTTTGCGGTAATGCAATCGCATGAAATATGGACCCCACAAACAGTGCTAACACGACACCGTAGACGGCGAATCGAGCGGGGGTATGTTTATAAAAATAGGCATATTTGGATTATGGGGGTGTGGACGACATATGTACACCCATCATAAGGGGTCATGATGCCGATGGAAACCACGACATCCAGGAGGCGTTACTATTTGTCGCAATGCTAAACGACGTTTAAAAGCGAAGCCCAATAGATTGCTTTTCTTGTTCATTATCTTGCTTTTTCGACCGTACTATGGCACATTTGTCAAGCAAAAGTTGTACGCGTTTCGGGTCCTGTCGTAATCCCCGGAAGCGTAAAATTGCCACAACGCGAGCGCCCTTTAATATGGAATCGTTTCTAATTTCTCTCTCGCTGTTTCTCGCAGCCGCCTCGACCGCGCTGCTGGCCTACCATCGCATCACCGCACGTCGTTTTTCGCAGGCCGCCTCACGACTGGTTTCATTGACCAGCAGATTCAAGGAAGAAAACGTAGTTCGACGAAAATTGGAAAAGCAACTCGCGTCAGAAATGCAGTGGTCCGGCGAGTTGTTTCTGAAAGCACCAGGTGTTCTGCTTGTGTTTTCCGTTGCCGAAGATGGTCTGCCGCAAACGTTCCTTGCCGTAAATGATGCGGCATGCGAGACGCTTGGCTTTACGCGTCGGCGCTTGATGCGCATGTCGTTGATGGACATCGAACCGGCCGAGATTTTGACACCCGAAACAACGTTCGCCCGCATTAGCTCCAAAGAAAACAGTATCGCCGAATACAGTGAGCTGTCCGCCGCCGAATTGCTTGAAAAAGTGCGCACCATGGATGTGCGCCGTCATATGCGCGCAGCAATTGACGATGGTGATGTTTCTTACACGGCTGCATATAAGCTACGCGGCGGTGCCACAATTCCGGTGAAGGCTAGAGCTCGCTTGATTGAACGCAACGGGGTCAGTGTTATTTTATTATCCGCCGTCGACATCAGTTCGCAACTCAAGGCCGAACGAAGTCGCGTTGAAAGTGACCGACGCGCGCGCGAATACTTTTCCAAATCTGCGATCGGCGTTGCGGTTTACAATGGCAATCAGGCCCTACAGAACGTTAATCTTATTTTAATACGCATGATGGGCATTCCTGATACGCGCATGTTTGATCGCGTTGACTTCTTTCGTGGCGGATTTGTGCCAAAGCGTGCCCGCGAAGCGCTCGCTCTTGGGCAAACGGTCCGCTACGATGCCACCATTGATTTCAAGGCGGTGTCCAAGAATGCTTGGTTTACAACGAACAAGACCGACAAAGGGCATTTTCAAATTTTGATGAACCATCTCGGGACGGATAAAGAATTCCGGCCAAAGGGGTACTACGTCCAAGTCATCGACTTGACTGATTTGAAGAACATCGAGGTTCAGCTTGAGGAAAATGAACGGCAAATGGCTCAGTCACAGAAAATGGAAGCT
>JAPKCZ010000282.1 GCA_028822745.1 Kiritimatiellia bacterium
CTTCCGAGATTTTCACATCCTGCAGTTTTTTCCAGAGTCCTTGATAGGTTTCTTCGTAACGTTTGACGCTGGCTTGTAGGCGCTGTAACTCGGCCTGCTTCTGCGCACGTGCCCAGTTAACAGCCTGCCACTGATACTCGGCAGCCTCCAAAGCCTCATCCAAAATCGTCAATGAGCGGTAGTTGTCCAGCATGCCGCGGTATTTCATTTCGGCGGATATTTTTAATTGGGTCTGGAGATCAGAAATTTGTCTGCGAAGCTGAATCATTCTGGGATGGTCCGCCTTCAAGACATCCTTCAGGCTCGCTTCTTCTGCGCGCGCCTGTAGCAATGCATAGCGATGAGAAACCCATCCAACGCCTTGTTCGGCTTCGGACTTGTTACTTCCCGCATTCAATCCATCGACGCTCGACTCGATGCCAGCAGAATTGCCCCCATCGTCACCGTCATTGCCCCCTTGAAGGGGATTCAGAAAAGTGTCGAACCCACTAGGCCCCAACGTAAGCACCCCTTTGCGATCAACGTTGAAGCTACTCACTTGCTCGATAACTGCAGCGCTTTCATCTTTGAGCGTCGGAAATTGAACCTCCATCATCCACAGCGATGTACGAATCCCCCTTCGTTGACTAACAATTTCATCTATATATGAATTTTCTTGCTCGGCCTTTTGGGATACACGACGGATGTCGTTGATACGCTCAAACTCGAACACATCCTCCTCTGCTTCTCGAATACGCTCTTCAATTTTTGCGAGCTCTCTGGTCAGCCGGCCTTCTGACGACTGAGTCGTTCGCACACGGTGTTCATCCCAAATGGTAGCGTGAATACGAAAGATTTCATCCAGTAGCGCAATGGCGTATTTCGGAGTCTCGGTCCGAACGGTCAATCGCAATGTTTTATTACTCAACTGCTTAACGTCGACATTTAGGTTCATTTTGCGCTTGTCACCAATGCGCTCGCCCCAAATCGGCGTGAGGTTCGCAACAGCCAAACGTTTCGCCTGCCCAGTTTTAAGCAGATTAATATGTCGCCGAATCTCGGCCCATCCCGACTTCGGACCGACTTGCAAAGTATAATCGAGGGACGAATGTAGCCCCGCGCGAGCCACGTACATTTTGGGTGTGAACTGTAAGAAAAGAACACCGCCTAGAAGGCTGTACAGGAAACAGACGGCGATGATCTGCCACCTAAAAAGAATCAGGCCCAGATAAATTCTAAAATCAACAGGATTAGCCCCTGCAGTGGCACTTGGTTCTGCCATAATCTTTCAGCTTTTCGAAACCTACGGTTATCACCTCGTGCGCACGCGGATTCGCACAGAGGCATTCACAACCCAAAGCGAAAGAGCGTCAGATGGCCCGAGATCGCTTTAAGGCGCGAATAGATTGCAGTTATTCAGAGCAAATTATAGCAGAATGGGCATCTGCAATGCAAGACCCGACGCCAATAGCAGATCGGACGTACGAGCCGCCGATGAGCCAACGTTTTTAGCGTCGACGGCATAGACGCCAGAACCAAAAACGCAGACGCTGAACCCATGTCGGTTTACGCTGGCTTGCACGGTGCCCCTTCTGCATGTAGTCTCGACCGGAAATGCCCAAATTTCACCTCATACCCACGACTGATTTCACCAATCCCAAGAAGAACGAACTTAAAATGCAGCGCCAAGCGCCACAAACTCAAGCTTTAAAGCGTTTTTGCTGTTGCATCATCGCTTCTCTTATGTGCATCCAGGCCAATGGTGCCGACATCGCCAATTCCGGCCGCGCCTCGGTTGTCAAAATCAGCGTCAGCACACAAGGCGGAAACTACAGCCAACCCTGGCAGGGCCAACGCGTATCTGGCGGATCTGGCTCCGGATTCATCATCAAAGGCAAACGCATTCTCACCAACGCACACCTCATCGCCGATGCTAAATTCATTCAGGTGCAGCGCGAAGGCGATGCCGAACGCTATCGCGCCAAGGTCGCCTTCGCGGCTCATGATTGCGATTTGGCCATTCTGACGGTTGAATCGGAGGCGTTTTTTGACGACACCCGCCCCCTGCCTCTCGCCAAACTGTTGCCAGACCTCAACGACGACGTCACCGTACTCGGCTACCCACTCGGAGGCGACCGCCTTTCCATCACCAAAGGCGTTGTCTCACGTGTCGACTTTTCAACATATTCACACAGCAGCGTCGACCAACACCTCGCCCTGCAGGTCGACGCCGCCATCAACCCTGGAAATAGCGGCGGCCCCGTGCTGTACAACAACGAAGTTGTCGGCGTCGCCTTTCAGGGCCTGTCATGGGCAGAGAACATTGGCTACGCCATTCCGCTGCCCGTCATCACGCGATTCCTGGATGACGTCGCCGACCGAACATACCATGGCTACCCCGAGCTTGGCATCGTGCACCGTACCACGCACAACCCGGCCCTCCGCAAAGACCTTGGCCTTTCGGATCAGCAAACGGGCGTGGCCCTGTCCTTCATCGACCCCTTCGGTGCTGCCCACAAACGACTCCTGCCCCGCGATGTCATTCTCGACATCAACGGTCACCGTGTGTCAAACGATGGCAGCATCAACCTCGACGAGAACCGCGTCATATTTTCGGAAGTCACGGAACGCATGCAATGGGGCGACCTAGTATCGTTCAGAATCTGGCGCGAAGGGCGCGAAATCGCAATCCCAATCCCGCTCGACAACCCAACAGATCCATTTATCTTTCGCAACCAGTACGATGTGCGACCCAACTACTTAATACGTGCAGGATTGGTATTTTCCCCCTTGTCCGCCGAATTGCTGCGCACGATGGATCGCAACACGTCCAACCGCAACATCCAGCAACTCTACTACACGTTCGAAAACGTCAAGCGCCATGCCCTTTACCGCAACAGAACAGAATTTGTCGTTCTGATGGCACGTCTGCCACACAGCATCAATACCTACGCAGAGAATTTCGTATACGGCATCGTCACCGAAGCCAACGGTTTTCCCATAGGCGACCTCGCCGATCTCAAACAAGCCGTCAGCCACTCGACGAACGCCTTTCACGTCATTCAATTTCAGAACATGGACGAGAAACTGGTGCTGGATGCGATCGCCGCCGACGCGGCAGATGAACAGATCCGCAACACCTACGGCATCCTGGAAACAGAGTACCTCAGCCCTCGTCCGAAAAGCTCAGCGGAGACGGGTACCCCAGATGAATAGTGCATGTCCCCGTTTTTATAAGGTCACAATGCTCACCCACATGCTGACCACCAGTATGGCGCTGGCCGGCCTTCTCAACATCACACCCCGTGCATGCGCCGATGACGCGCGATTGGTCCGCGTCCTGGTCACCCAACAAGGCCACGACCCCATCTACCCATGGCGAACAAAGCGTCCTAGCGTTCGCGCCGGTTACGGGTATCAAATAGATCAGAATCACGTCCTCACAACTGAACACCTGACGCGCAATCACACCCTTGTCGAAATCCAACGACCACGCAGCGCCACCAAACAGACCGTGGAGGTTCTCAAGAGCGACCCTCGACTCGACCTGGCCTTACTGCGCCTACCCTTACTACCAACAGTCAACTCGCTCCCATCGGTCGAAACTGCCGACCACATCCAGCTCGGAAACGAGCTTCAGATTCTACAAATGGACGACGCCCGAGACACAGAAACAGGCCCCTCCAGAGTTCAGCAAATCGGTGTCAACCGGCTTCCGGATGCCCCCACAAGCCTGCTGGTGTACAAACTACTCTGCAACCTGAACGTCAACGGCGAAGGCGCCCCCGTGATGCAGGGCGAACGACTCGCGGGCATGATCATCGCGTTCAATCCGAAATCCAGAATAGCCTCCATGGTATCTACGCCCTTTCTGAACCGATTTATTGAGGACGCCACCCATCCCCCTTATCGAGGCCTTGCCTCCGCAGGCTTCAAATGGCAAGCGCTGATCGACCCCGTCAAGCGGCGCTACCTCAACCTCAAGAACGACGGCGGCGTGCTCGTTCTCGGAGCCGTGCCCGCAACATCCGCAAGCC
>JAPKCZ010000283.1 GCA_028822745.1 Kiritimatiellia bacterium
GCAGTACATGAATCGGGACGATTCAGCGCTGGAGTGCTTGCGCGAGCTAGTGTCTATGCAACCTCGTGGGATTGAACTAAGCGCCTACGACTACAGCAAGAAGAATAATCAGGTCCGAGTGTCGGGTTTCGGCTCGTCCGTCAATGATGTCTACGAATTCAAAACAAAGTTGGAGGCGTCAACGCTGTTCTGTGATAGCAAGTTGACTGGGCCCCGCAAAACCACCCAAGGGGAAACCTTCGAAGTGCGCATGACGTTGTGCAAGGAGGATGCCTCGTGAAGATGTCGATGCGAGAACTTGTTTTGTTGTTTAGCACACTATCGGTAGCTTTGTTTGGGGGCACGGCTATGCTGGCACGTCCGAAACTCGAAGCATGGCAATCGATCAAGGTTTCTCAGGAACAAGCGGTCGAAGACATTGCTCTAAATCGTCGTTTGATTGAGCAACGGGACGTTTGGCAAGGAAAGTTTGACGTCCTGAAGGACAAGCTTCCGCAATTTGGTGCAGACCAAAAGATGGGGATTCATTGGATGTCCGTGATGGATGATGTGGCTCGAAAGCACAAACTGACGATTTCCAAGCGTCAGCAGAAGCCGGAAATCCAAGAGGGCGATGTCTATGAACTGCCGATTGAGTGTCGTGAATGGGAAGGATCCCTTGATGCCATCATTGGGTTCCTCTATCAGCTACAGGGTGACGGCGCCATGTTGGACGTACGTGAAATCGTGATGAAACCCAACAAGGAAAAGCGCTTGCGTGGACGATTCCTCTTACATTGTGCGTATACCCGTGAAGCGGTTGGACTGCGTGCTATGTCAACGGATGATGTGGAAACGGTACCGCCCCCGGGGAGTTGACTTGTGTTTACTAATTTTAGAACGAGAGAATGCAGAGGGGTAGGCGTTAGGCGTCTGCTGCTGACTGCTACGAAATGAGGTCCATGATGAAACAGAGTATACTTACGAAATGTCGTGTTCGTGGTTGGTCTGCATATGTGTTGTGTGCAAGCGCCGCCTTCTGCTTGACCTTTTTTGGTCTTCAAGATGCTATGGCGCAGTTTCCGCCAGGTCCTGGTGCGGCCAATCCGCCCGCGGCCCCGGGTGCTGCGGCGGCCCCGGACAAAGGCGTCCAGGGCAATATCGCTGTTGAGGTGGGCGACGAGATTATTGATGATGGTGTGCCGCGGCGTCTGAAGTTCATTTCGGCCCCATTGACTCTCTTGCTCGAGGCGTACGCAGAGGCGACGGGTCGTACATTGTTGATGGCGCCTAGCTTGCCAACAGCTAGCATCAATCTTCGAAGTCAAACCGATCTGAACTTGCCGGAGTATCTGGATGCGATTGAAACCGTGTTGGGTATGCATGGCGTGGCATTGCTTCGCGAAGGGGATCGCTTTCTTCGCATCGTCGCAAATAAGGACGCGCGTCAGGAGCCGATGGCGATTCGTACCGCCGGCGGTGACTATAGTGATGTCCGAGATTCAGGGAAATTGATCAGTCAGCTTATTCCGCTTAAGCATATTGAAATTTCGGAAGCGCAGAAGGCCATTGAATCATTGAAGCACGCCTATGGAACCATTCATGCGTTTGAGTCGATCAACAGTATGCTTGTGACGGACACGGCAGCGACCATCAACCGCATTGTCGAAATGGTGGGCTACATTGATCAGCCTATTCTTGCACGTGAAGAACCAAATATAATTCAGATTCGCTATGCCAAGGCTTCGGATATCAAGAGTAAGTTGCTTGAAATTGTTGAGCAGGCGCAGCAGGACCAGAAGAAATCGACGGTTCCTCGGCAGCGGAACAGTGGGCCGCCGGGCGCTGTCGCGACGCCGACGGCCACCCGCGCGGGGACAAGGTCTCGTGCCGTGCCAGGCGTTGTCCGTGCACCACGAGTGGCTGCCGCCGTTGCGTCCAACATGGGGGCCTCCACCTTGGTTGAAGAAGGTGAGCGCGGTTTGATTCGCGGTGACGTAAAGATCATCGAGGATGACCGAACAAATATTCTTATTTTGATAACTCGGCCGGAGAATATGCCCTTCTTTCAAACGATCATTAAAGTCCTCGACGTTGAAACAGCACCGGACGTGATGGTTCATGTCTATCGCCTCGAGTATGCAGAGGCGGACACGGTTGCGGGTATGCTTAATGATTTGATTGGTGCCGCTAGATCCGTCGACGCCGCACCAGCGGCTGCTGCGGGCAAGGCCGGCGAAACAGGTGAGGCCGCGGCACTTCGCGAATATGTTGCGAGAAAGGCTGCATCCTCTGCCAAGGCCGCTGTGTCAGAACGGGCCGCATCAAAGGTTGGCGAGTTGTCTACGGATAACGTGAAGATTCTTTCGGACGAGCGCACGAATGCATTGATCATCATGGCGAGCAAATCGGAGCATGACACGCTGAGTGAAATTATTGCCGATATGGACACGATGCTTTCGCAGGTTCTGATCGAGGTCGTGATTCTCGAGATTAATCTGAATGACACGCTGGAAACGGGCGTCGATTGGCTGCAGCGTGCCATGTTGGCTGTTGATCAAAATGCCGACGGATCGCGCCGGCCGGTAGCCGCCTGGGCTGGCAGTGGCGGTGGGGGCGTTAATGCGGTTGTCGCACCGACGTCTTTGACATCCGTCGGTGCGTTCCCTGCTGGAGCGTCGGGGGCCGCGGCTGCTGGACTTAGCTACTATCTGACACTATTTGATATCAACGTCGACATGGTGTTGCGTGCCGTCGCTACGGATTCGCGTGCACGGCTACTCTCGTCGCCTGTCATTGTGACGACCGACAACACAGCTGCGTCCATCGATGTGTCTACGGAGCGCTATTTCTATAAAGGTAAGCGGTACGCCGGCACGGGTGGGGTGGGAAACAGTGCCATCTACGAGGATGACGTTGAGCGCAAGTCGGTCGGGATCAACTTGGCCGTGACGCCTCGCATCAATGAGAAGAAATTCGTCGTGATGGAAATTTTGCAAAAGATCGAAGATGTGACTGGGACGCAGCAGATTAACGACGAAGAGTGGCCTATCGTGTCTTCGCGCACGCTTGAAGCGGAAGTGTCTGTTCGCAGTGGCGATACGATCGTCCTTGGGGGATTGATTCAGAACCGTGAATTGAGATCACGAAGCAAGATTCCATTTCTTGGCGATATTCCGATTCTTGGGATTCCGTTCCGTTCGGATTCCAAGGAAGGGGGGCGTACCGAGTTGATCGTGTTTATCACGCCGTACGTATTGGATACACCGGAGGATGTCATCGAGGACACGGTGCGTCGTCAGGAATCCATGCATATGGAAGGAATGTGGAAACGTGGTTGGTCAAACAGTATGTTTGCTGAACCGCAGAAATTTGGGCCTTATGAAGCATCGGCCGCCGTGGCGAGAGCCGCCGTAGCGGATAGTGAAGATGATGCTGTACAGGTAAAGAGGGCCAAGCGGAAGCGTCGTGATATGGCTTCTGATAAAAGAGAACGTGCCGATATTCCGCTTCCGGAAGTGGGGACGCCAGTGCCAGAGGATAGTAAATACGTGGAATGGGACCCAATGGCTGAGATCGACCCTGCCCTTCGCAAGTACATCGAGGTTGAAGGAAGCCGTTTCGAAGATACGCTCGAAAACCTCGACAAACGCATTGAGCCCTAGGCTGAATTATTCACGAACCCATCGACAGTAGTCACAACACCATGAACACCAGAATTTAAACCACGGATTACACGG
Organism: Kiritimatiellia bacterium; assembly: GCA_028822745.1. Lineage (GTDB taxonomy): Bacteria > Verrucomicrobiota > Kiritimatiellia > UBA8416 > JAIOPI01 > JAPKCZ01. The sequence continues at coordinate 3,720 of JAPKCZ010000283.1, forward strand.
ATTTCAGGAACTGTTCTGCTTCTATCCGTGGAATCAGTGTAATCCGTGGTCTTCTTCGTTTTGCAAAAAGTAGATGATAGATCAGGCTAGGCGCTGTGCAACTTTCAGACTTCGGTTCTGGTCTTGCAAAAGATTATCTTTTCAAATGACCTGTTTTTGCTATTATCGCCGATCTGTGTTTCGTTCAAATATGCTTTTTACGTAAACCCAATTGGAGATCAGAATGGCTCGTTCAAAAAACCTTTTCACCTCAGAATCTGTGACCGAAGGGCATCC
>JAPKCZ010000284.1 GCA_028822745.1 Kiritimatiellia bacterium
GGTTTTGAAACTCAGAGTCTTGATGGCAAACCGGTCGCACCGCTCATGGGCATGCATAAAGAATACGGTGGTGTGATGAACACGATAACCTATCCGTTCTTCTTTTTGGAAGCAGGAGCAGATCTCTTCGTTACTTTTTCCGTGACCCCTAAGAGCCCCACAGAAAGCATCGTTGAGGCCCATTGGTACGTCGACAAAAATGCAGAAGAGGGAAAAGACTATAACATTGAACGTGTCATTGGCGCGTGGAAAGCTACCGGAGATCAAGATTGGGTCCTCACCGAAAACAACCAGAAGGGCGTCAACTCTATCGCCTATCAGCCTGGCCCGTACAGCGCGAGCCAAGAGGGTCTTTGTAAGATATTTTTGGAATGGTACCTGGATCAGATCTCGGTCAGCCCTTAAGGGCGGCGAATGGATTAAGCGACCCGAGTGGTCGTACCCGTAAAACTTTTCCAAATTAAACATCACAGACTTCAGAACCGAACCTGGGCAACTCCGCCGGCGCCGTTGCAGTGAGTCGGTCACATCTACAATGATTGCCCAGCCTGCAGGGGGGACAGGGTCAGACTGAAGGCGAAGGCTTCGGCGGGAAGCTCGTACTGGGGCAGCACGGAGGGACCGCAGGATCCTGAACCGATGCCGCGCTGGCGATGGTCCAGGTTGAGCGTGATGCTGCTCTGCCTGACCAGGTCGAGCGGTATGGTGGCATCCGACACGTTATCCTGCTCGTAGTAGCTGGCGCTGAAGTTGATTGTCGGGCTGCCGGTCGCCATCAGACCGGCGCCATCCTGGCGCCGCAGGGCGACCCAGCGTACATCCGTACGGTTGCCGTTCTCCTGCGGCACCACGTAGGGGAACCAGAGGTCGTCGACCGAGCTCTCGTAGACATCCACGCGCTGCGCCTGGCAGGTATCGACATAGGCTTCACCGGGCCCCTTTCCGTACCAGGTCACCGTGGCCAAGTCGTCCGGCACCTTCATCTGCAGCCCGATCTTGAGGAGAGCACGCTCCCACGTGCCATGGGGCGTGCCCTCGACCGCGAGGGTCAGTTCCCCTTGCCTGTCGATGCTGTAGGTGTAGCGGCAGTTGAAACCCTCATGATTGACGGGCGGGGCAACATGCGAATCCACCGTGATGACGACCTGCTCCGACGAGGCCTCGCAGCTGACGGCGTCGGTGCGGTGCTGCACGCGGTCGATGCGCGACGTCCAGCGAACGCGCTCACGATAATTGGATTCGTTATCCGTGGGCGCACGCCAGAAGTTAAGGCGTGGACCGCTGTCCAGCAGGTGCTCGCCGCGTGAGGTCCAGTAGTCGATGGTGCCGCCGATCCGGTTGAAGCCGATCTCAAAGTCTTCGCCGGTTATCACGATCAGGTTGGGATTCGACTCATCCGTCGTGAGCGCCTGCCTGGAGGCGATGGCGGCTGGCGCTGCGACGACCGCCGCAGGCATCTCCACGGGGAACTGGGCCCAGGCAACTTCGTGCCCCATCTCAGCCCACGACAGCTCGCACGAGGTGCGGAAGGTGAGGTTGAGCCAGTACTCCGTACCCGCATCCGCCTGCGCAAGCGGCTGCCAGGGAATGGTCACGGTTCGGGCACGCCCGGCGGGAATCTCGGGCAGGTGAAGGGCCCCGTTCTGGAGGATTTCGCCATCGGCACAGAGTGACCAGTTGAGCGAAAGGTAATCGGGAGAGATGAAGTCGAGCCGGTTGCGCAGCCGGATCTTGCCGGCGGCGAGGTCAACGGCTTCGCACTGGATGGGCTCAAGGATCTTCTTGTACTCGATCAGACCCGGCGAAGGCGTGCGATCGGGCAGGATCAGACCGTTGATCAGGAACTGGGCATCATTCGGCCAGTCACCAAAGTGGCCGCCGTAGGCCCAGAACTCGCCATCCTGGAGCGGGCCACCTTCGGGGCGGGGGGACACAAACGCCAGGGGCGCTTCGGAGGCCGCACCGGTGGCCGATCGCCCGACGGGAGCATCATCCAATTCGGTGAGGCGCGCCCGGATGCCCTGGTCGACCCAGTCCCAAACAAAGCCACCCATCAGGCGGGGATATTTGTAGATCGCATCCCAGTACTCCTTGAATCCGCCGGGACCATTGCCCATGGCGTGCGCGTACTCACAGAGCACGAAGGGCTTCTCAGCGTTGTGCGGCAGGTTGGCCTTTATGTTCTTGCCGCTTCGTGCATTCGCCGTCTTGCTGGTGCATTTTCCGATCTGCACCACGTGGTCGACGTGGGTGTACATTGTGCTGTAGACATCGCAGATCTCACCGTCATAGTCGCCCTCATAGTGAACCGGGCGGGTGGGGTCCAGTTCCCGGGCCCGTGCGGCCATCGCCACATGATTGGGCCCGTAACCCGATTCATTGCCCAGCGACCACATGATGATTGAGGGGTGATTCTTGTCGCGCTGCACCATGCGCTCCATACGGTCGACAAAGGCCGCCTTCCATTCCGGCAGCTTGGTGGGGATGTCCGGCCGCTTGTAGGAGGAATCGAAGCCGTGCGATTCCACATCGCATTCGTCGATCACGTAGAGGCCATACGCATCGCACAGGTCGTAGAAACGCGGATCGTTGGGGTAGTGCGACGTGCGCACGGCGTTCAGGTTGTGCTGTTTCATCAACAGTACATCTTCGACCATCGACGCGTAGGGGATGCTCTCGCCCAGGTCGGGATGATGGTCATGGCGGTTGGCACCCTTCATCTTGACCGGCCTGCCGTTGATCAGGAAAATGCCGTCTTTGATTTCGACCACACGGAAGCCGACGCGCTGCGGCACGGACTCGATGACGCTGCCATCGGGGCCCTTAAGCGTGGTGATCACGGTGTAGAGATTGGGTGTTTCCGCGTTCCAGAGCAGCGGACGCTGAATCTCCGCAGCCAGCTGACACGTGGCCGTTCCGCTGGCCGTGACAGACGCGACCGCTGCACCAGATGCATCCAGCAGGGCGACCTCTAGCGCATGTTGGTCGGCCGCGGGGCCTGCGATCTCAACGGCAACCTCCAATCTGGCGTCCGTGTAATTCTCGTCGAGTACGGTCCGCACGCGGATATCGTTGATGTGGGTTGAGGGCAGCGAGATCAGGGACACATCGCGAAAGATGCCGCTGAGCCACCACATATCCTGATCTTCGAGGTAGCTGCCATCGGACCATTGGTAGACTTTGACCGCCAGCAGGTTCTCGCCGGGCTGGACATGCTCGGTGATATCAAACTCCGCCTGCAGGCGGCTGCCCTTGCTGAATCCGACAGCGCGACCGTTGATCCAGAGATGAAAGGCGGAGTCGACGCCGTCGAAGCGCAAGATCTGGCGGGCCTTGTCCGCATTCTCCGAAAGGTAGAACGCGCAGCGATAGGCGCCCGTTGGGTTCTCGGTAGGAACCTGCGGGGGATCGATCGGGAAAGGGAAGATGACATTGGTGTAATGGGGGCGGCCGTAGCCCAGCATCTGCCAGGTGGAGGGCACCGGAATCTGGTCCCAGACGGAGTCATCGAAATCGACGGCCTCGAACCCGGCGGGGATAAGGTCGGGGTTCTCCGCGAACGCGAAGGCCCAGGTGCCGTTGAGCAGGCGGTTGTGTGGGGTATTGCCACCTCCCATCGCGCGCGCCGCCTCGGGCGTGGCGTACGAGGTAAAGTGTGTGCGCGCCGGCAATCGGTTACGGTGTGGCAGTTCGTGGTTTTGATAGTCGCGGCGTTGCTCAGTCATCGGTTACTCCAGTAGTTGTAATCTCATCGACTATGCATAGAAGCGAGACTCCAATGGAAATGAAAGATAAATCACCCAACCCGTAGTTTCTGGCATTAAGAGCAAGAGGGGTGACGTCTCGAATGGCACTAAGATAAGCCACTGATTCATGCCGAGCGGCTGGCAAAGCGGTGTGTGGGTGAGTGGGTGTGTGGGTGAGTGGGTGTGTGGGTGTGTGGGTGAGTGGGTGAGTGGGTGAGTGGGTGAGTGGGTGAGTGGGTG
>JAPKCZ010000285.1 GCA_028822745.1 Kiritimatiellia bacterium
CGGCAGGGCCAGCGGCAGGGCCAGCGGCAGGGCCAGCGACAGCGCCAGCGTCAGGGCCAGCGGCAGCTGCGCCCGCCATGGCGACGGGGTGTCGGAACGGCCGCCAGATTGCAACAACTTGCACCCGAGTCCGTCGCGGGAAGCAACACTGAAGCTGCTCCAGCGTGGGCCGAATCGTGGAGGCAGGTGGTGCGACGAGGTGCAGCTTCACATTCCTGGGTTGAACCCGTCGTCATCGAACGCAGCTGCCCACGGGCGGCCAACCAGCACGCTGTCAATAGCGTCGTAGACGCAGGGAAGGAGTTCTGCCAAGTTGATGTCGCCACAGGCAGCGCGAACACGCGCAGCTTGGTATGCCTTTTGTAGAAAGATCTTGTAGATCAGGAATGCGTGTGTGTCGAGTGGTTGTAAGAGCCATGTCATCTTCGCAGGCACGAGGATTGGCCACACGCCCACCCTGGCGCATGCATCGAAGACGACGTAGGGCACGTGTGGCCTGGCAGCATCAAAGAGGAGCAATGGTTGGAAGTCTGCCATATACGGCGCCAGCGCTTTCGCGAGCCGCCGCACGATCCAGGCGCAGAGCGGTCCATCCACCCAAGCGCTCTTCCTCCTCAGCAGCCACACATTCGGTGGGCAAGCACTACGAAGCGCTGCGAACTGGCCAGCTTTGAGCGTGTGCTCGTTCGCAAGTAGCACCTGTGGCAACACTGCCTGAATGGCGGGGTTGTCACAGATGAACGCGACGTGGGTGATGTACGCCCGCCGCCTCCCTCGCGGAATGTTCTGAATTGCGGCGGGGTCCGTCTTCGACAAGAACACGTTGCCCTTCCCACCTCCTTGGAACAAGCAGATGGCAGTTTCATCCATGTTCGGACGGAGAGCCTGCTTCCCCGCGGGAATCTGTGCATGGCAGTAGTTGGACCACTGCCAAGTCGCGAAGGCCTGCGGAATCCCCCATTCGGCACCCGACACCCCAAGTCCCCAACCGCCCCCTTCTATGAGTTTATCACGGACACGATAAACGATGGGCACCTGGGCCCACCACCACCACCACCACCAGCATCACCACCTTGACGGGCTGGGCCCGTGGGAACTGTTGGTGCCCGCTGCTCATAACAGAAGGCATCCCCCCATCCCACCGCGAGGCACCCTACATGTCGCTCAACGCCTACAACTCCCCTCGTGTAAGAGAAACCGCGAATCCCCACTGCCCCAGCTGGCCAGCGCCCAAAAACTGAACAAACAACACTCCCGACCCTGAACCGCAGACCCGCATGTGGGTGTGATAAAGGCACTGACTTTCGGCGCGGGACTGGATTCCACGCGCCCCAAAACTGGGCATGATGTTCATCCGTAAACTCGACCCTGGAAATGCGCGAACACTGGTCGAACGCCGCTGGAAAGCGGGTGCGACAATAGACCTGGAAACGTGGCGTGGCGGCCCCTCGGGAAACTGTATCGTGGCCTATTGGCTTAGTAAGGGACGCCTGGAATCAGGGCGTGCATTTAAACCCGAAAACCCGGCCTGAATACTAACCCGACTATGTGTGAAATGGTACGGCACTTGCGCGCAGCGTCGGTGTCGTTGGTGTACATGGGAGGTGGGCACGCATCGGGGATGGTGGGGTGGAGCGACGACGAACGACGACGAACGACGACGGCGGCGGCGACGACAGCACCGTGGCTCGCGCCCAGCCTTATCCCGCATGTCTTCCAGTGGCACCTCCTCCCGAACTCTGATATTTGCGATCCGCCCGCCCCAGCGGCGTCGCCATCGGGACACACGCCGCCTCGAGGTCGCACTGGCACTCGAGCCCCAGGCCGCAGGACGGACGCTAGCGGACAGACGGGCTCTCCGCTCCTCGAAATGGTCGATCACGGCGGCAGTACTGGGCGCCACACCCAGGCGATTCTGCGCCTTTGTCCAGACGACGGCGCGCCACTGCTCGACGTGGTTCACTGCCGTGGACAGAGCTGCGGCATCAGTCGGGCTGTCCATGTCAATCAGCGCGGCAACATCGTCGATGTCGGCATGCGCATACGCGGCGTAGATCATGTCAGCGAGCTCCTCTTCCGACCGATCGGGCCAGTGGTGCTCGCGACCCTTCTGCGTGAGGAAGACGACCGACGGATCCACCATACCGTCTGCCAGCGTGTGGGCGATGAGCACCACGCGAAGTAAGGTGCCTCCCAGCTCCCACGCGCGACTCGCGGCTGCCCTCGAGGATGCAGACCGTTGCCTGGCGCGCTTTATCGACCGCCCCAAGTCGGCGAGCTCCGCATCCACCCGCTCTCGCCGCCGTCGGATCTCCTCAATCCGATTGGGTTCCATGTGTAGACGGCACACTCGCGGCGCGGTGCGTGTCTAGAAAGCGTCAGGCGCGATGGCGTGTCACTTGAGACGCACGTGCACTCACGCAACGACGCGGGAAGCTGACGGCGGACAACCGACTCGGGGCTTTGCCGTGCGGGGGCGAACTCCAATTTGACTAGTCATCGCCAACATCTCCCCATGGCGTCGAGCGTGCATGTGTGTGTAACGGATATCCAACAAATCTCTGCTGCCCAAAAAACATCCGTGCCCAAACTCCCTGACGTTTCAAATCTTGGAAATCCTGAATCTCGGGAACACTTAGTCTCGAAGACCCAAACATCGGAAGCTCCAAGTCTCGGAAGTCCGCAATCTCGTGCGCCCTGAGTCTCTGGAACACAACATCTCAGATCTGAGCGTCGGAAACTCTGAAATCTCGGAAACCCTAAACCTCGGAAGTTCAAACTCTCGAGACTCCAACAATCTCAAGACCCAAAAACCCCAGAAGCTTCGCATCTCGAATACGGAATAGAAGGAACCCTACATCTCGGAAATCCAAAATATCGCATGCTCTGAATCTCTTGAACAGATCATCTAGGACCTCAGTGGCGTCGGAATCCCTGAATATCGGAAACCCTAAACCTCACTGTCCGCCCTACCAATCAGTGGTGACGAATCCTTTTGTGCTCGTTGCTGAATCGGTGGCACGTCGGGCGCCAGAGCTAGGTCGGTCACTGAGGCTGCCACTGTGTGCTAATCAAGGCCAAAGGGCCAGTTTCGTACAGCTGCTGGCGCGACTATATACAGAAACGAGCAAGTGCTCCAAACTGTCGGGCGAAGCCTTGCTCAAAGGGTGATGCTCAGCAGCAGCAGTGGTCATCGCGTACGCCGCCACTCACGCTTATGCCTTCGCCTTCGCTTTCGCCTTGCCCTTCGCCTTCGCCTTCGCGTTACTCTTGGCAACTGCGCGCGCAGCCACAAGCGCGAGCAAGTCATCGTCGGAGATCCCGCGGGCACGTTCGAGAAGGCGTTGGCGCTTCCGCTCCGCGTTGCGTAAATCCCTGTTGACCACATCGCGCTCGTGACGGAGCTCCTTGCGGCGCTGTTGTAGCGCCGTCACCTCGCCCGCGGCTGCGTCGCCGATCCCTGCGGCAAATGCCCACACCCCTGCACCAAGTCCGACGATCACGTGGGCTGCGGGAACCGCGACGATTGGAGCGGCTGGAGGCGGCGCTGCGATTGGCGCAAAGGCTGGGGCGATTGCGGGCGCTGCACCCAAAGCTGGATCGAAGGCGGCGTGTGGGCCAGCGGCGTCGAGCCCCGCATCCTCCGCTGCAAGAGCAACCTCGAGCTCCGCAAGCGCTGCAGCGTCGCCCGCGGACATTGGTATTGACGGTGTAGAGCGGAGCGCGAAGGTAAGACCTGGTGGTGTTCGCGACAGATGGGCGAGTGATGCGATGCGGGTCCGCACAGCTTGACCCAGTGGCTACGTGTGTGAACGCACAATGCGCCTGTCTAAAAAACTCTTGCGAACTGTGTTTAAAAAATGCAACTCGAACACCCCTGAGGCGGGGGGTCACCGTCTGTGTTTGTTCCCATTAAACAGGCGGCGAATTGGGCCCGTAAATCAATGAGGTGGGCCCACAAAACCGCCAACCTCCCCCATGGC
>JAPKCZ010000012.1 GCA_028822745.1 Kiritimatiellia bacterium
TCGTTTCTGCGAAGAAACCCAAATACAATGAATTCAACCACGGATTACACTGATAGCACGGATAACGTCGGCTTCGCCGCCGAGTGGCGAAGCCACTCATCTGTGAAATCCGTGTAATCGGTGGTTCTCCCCGTAAGGCATCGCTATATCGTTTGTTCCAAGAATTACCGAAGCGTTCGCGAATAATCCAGGCTAGAGGTTGTAGGTAACGCCTGCGTTGATCGTGAGGTCACTCTCGTCCTGGCCCGCAGCCGGTGTGCTATCATATTTTTCCAGCGTAAACACGGTCAGGCTCAATGTCGAATTGATCGCAGCATCAATACCCACTTTCGCATTGATCAGATAGTCGTCACCGAAATCATCCGAAGACGGCAAATATTCGACGCTCTGGTAAAACTTTGCGGCGGCGCAAGGGCAATCCGCGACTTCGTGCAGGAATCTTTTTGATAAAAAGACACACACATGGCGCCATTTGCACTCCGCACCGCAATATCAGGCGCTGTCCTCGTCGACAACGGCCCACGACAGCGGCAACACCCAGAACGCCCACACAAGCGCCCCTGCCGCCCACATCACCGCAGCGTAGGCGTAGTGACGCATCTCGTTGTGGGGTACAAACGCAACAGAAAACCGAGTCACCAAGCCAATCATCATCAGAACAATGGCGATCGTGAACGGCTTGCTCGCACGATTCAGCAGTGCGGGCCGACGGGCATGACTGAGAATCACGCGCGCAGAAATACAGAAGATGCTGAAGGCGAATCCCCCGATTAAGGTCAGGTGTCGAAAGGCCAATCGATAGGACTCCGAAAAAGCAGACTCGCCAAACAGGCCAATGACCATTAGCCAAAGTCCAAGCCAGAGTGATCTCGCGCTGAGTTTCCCACTTTTCGGCCAGCGAAATATTTGAATATGCGACAGACAAAACCAAGCCACGATGGTGACACGTAACGTGCCTGCCGCCTTGATGATCAGAAAGGACTTAAACAGGTCGCGCGAACTGTTCTCATAGTTGGACGCGATCAGTGCTTCAAAGATATAGGAGCCGACCACGGCAGCGGCCAAACAGGAAAAAACGATCCAGTCCCGCCGGGTCGGCTGGCTGGACTCTACCGAATTACCCGGTCCCTGCGGCGCAGTGACATGAAGAATCGAGCGCATCATAAAGCCGCCGACACCCATCAATAGCAACAACATCATACTCTGCATCAGCAAACCCTTGCCCAACAGGTAGAACTTCGTCGCACCAAGCGCGGGCCCCCAATACACCATACTCATACAGAAACCGCCAACGACGGCCGACAACAAGCCGAACGGGATGCAGGCCATGCTGGCGGGAACGACGTTCTTGCGCCTAAAAAAACGGGCGCTAATTCCCACGGTGAACAGAAAACTTGCGAGAAAAAATATGACATGCGCCCAACTCGGCGCCACGATTAGCGCGACCATACAGAGCAGTGACAAGACAAGCTGGATCAGGGTTTCCCAGCTCTTCAAAAGGGGTGTCCCCGTAAAACGGGGCACGGCAGTCCCGAGAAACCCAACGACGAAGCACCAGAGAAACCCGTAAATCTGAACGAACACGTGCACGTACCTTGGAACGCTAATCAGAGGCGGCGTGAACGCCATGGGCAACCAATACAAGACTCCGACCAGGCCCCAAAAGAGACCGAGCGGAAAGAAAAGTCGATAGGGTTCTTCTAGACACTCTGAAAAGCGTGCACGGCGAAGTTTCGCTGGCGCCACTGGACTCTCTTTTCGGTCGGACATACGATACCCCTGACAAAACCTTCTGCCCCCATGAAACGGACTGCATTATCAGCGCGTATGGCGATTGCGCAACCCTTTTTCGTGCATCGGTCCGTGTGTCCACACCCTTTAAGGGCGCATCGATGACGCGGAGCATTGCGCTCAGTCCTGGAATCCTGTAAATCATAGGGGATCCCAACGGCGGGATCCCAGGTAAAGGACCTTTGTATGATTCTTGGTTATTGTTTTGATTTGGATGGAACGCTACTCGACACCGAAACCCTGTGGGTTAAGGCAATTGACGAATTTTTGCAAGCCGAAGGGCAGGCCATCTCGAGCGACGCGGCTCAGGCACTAGTCTACGGTCATTCCTGGCACGACATTCACCAGGAAATCACGAAGACCTACCCGGACGTGCAAATGCCTGTCGCCGAGATGGAGCAGAAAATTGCGCCCTACTATGAGGCCCTGTCAAGCGCATGCGATGTGCGCATCCCCACCTCCATTGAACTCCTGAAAGAACTCGCAGACGAAGCGCCCATTTGCATCGTGTCGGGTTCAACTCGCGCTACGATCGAACGTGCGATTGGAACGATGGACATTGCACCGCTGTTGCAGTTTTTTCTGGGGGCCGAAGATTATAGCCCCGGCAAACCGGACCCGGCGTGTTACGCCTTGGCGGCACACCGCTTGGGCTTAGCCCCGGAAAGCTGCATGGTGTTTGAAGACTCCCAAGCAGGTGTCCAGTCAGCCAAAGCGGCTGGCATGCTGTGCATTGCGCTGGCCCGCGAAAATGCGCCGCAACAAGATCTCTCCGGTGCGGATGGCCAAGTCAGCGATTTGGGCGGGTTCGACCCCGTCGATTGGATGTAAGCTTACAGAAAGGCGCCTGCGCGCTCTCCTGTCAGCAGCCCGTGCCGCATCGCCACGATGCCGTTGACAATCACTTCTGTGGTGCCTTCGGCAAACTGATGTGGCTTCCCGAAGGTTGAACAGTCGTTCACCCGCTCCGGGTCCAGAACCACAATGTCGGCCTTTTTGCCGGGCGCAATAACGCCGCGATCGTCCAAGCCGAATGTATCCGCGGAAATCGAGGTCATGCGCGCAATGGCTTCGCCCAACGAGATGGTTTGGCCATCCATGGCCATCCGTAGAAACCGCGGAAAGCTACCATAGGCCCGCGGGTGCGGATGATCGTGACTCAAAGGCCCCTCGGGTGCACGCAACGATCCATCGGAACCCAACATCACGTAGGGCAAGTCAAAGACACGCAACATATTCGCTTCGCTCATGCCGAAAAAGAAGGCCGTGGTTTCAAGATCATCACTATCCGTCAGATGCAAGACGGCATCAACCGGCTGCATATCCAGTTGTCGGGCAACGTCCGGGAGCGACTGGCCACGAAACGCGGCATTATCCGGATGCAGTGTGGAGCCGATCGTGACCGTTTCCCAGTAATCCGAGTCGTACTTGCGCAGCAGATCATCGCGAATCCGGGCGCGCGTCGCCTTGTCGCGCAGCCTGTCGAGGACCGCGAATCGGCCGCCGTCTTCGCTCCAAGCGGGGAAGATAATATCCAAGCTTGTGGATGAGCAGGTGTAAGGATAGCGATCCGCCGCCACCTGCATGCCCTCGGCACGCGCCGCGTCGATGCAGGCAATTGCCGGCTCCAATAAATGCCAGTTATCCCGGCCAAGGGCCTTAAAATGCGACACTTGAACGCGCGCACCGCTGCGCCGTCCAACGTCGAGGGTCTCTTTCACCGATTCAACCAGGCCCTCGGCCTCATTGCGCATGTGGCTCGTGTAGAGGGCATTTTTACCCGCCGCCACACGCGCCAAGCGCACCAGCTCCTCGGGCGGCGCGAACATGCCCGGCACATACTCCAGGCCACTGCTAAACCCGCGACCCCCTTCGTCCAGCGCTTGCGCCAGGCGTGCCTCCATCTCCCGCAGCTCATCCTCGCTGGCATGCCCGTCACCATAGCCACGAACCCCGACTCGGAGCGTGTTGTGCCCAATCAGAAGGGCGACGTTGATGGCAGGTTTAACGGTGTCGAGAAGCGCACGGTATTCAGCAACCGTTTTCCATGACCCAGGGTAGGTCTTGTCGGCCCAGTCAGAGGGCATACGATATTCGCCAGCGAGTGGCGCTGCGGAGGCGCCGCAGTTCCCCACGATTTCAGTCGTTACGCCCTGATGCAGCTTACAGGCCGCCTGAGGCTCGATCAGCAGATAGGCGTCTGAATGTGAATGCACATCGATGAAGCCCGGGCAGACGATCTTATCCGTTGCATCGATACACGTTCTGGCCTGTGCATCAGGGAGTGTGTCGACGGCAACAATGCGATCGCCTGAAACGGCAATGTCGCAGAAACGCGCCTCGCGTGCGCGTCCATCGAATACCCGACCGCCCTGAATGAGAACATCAAACACGAAAAGTGCCCCCAACGGGGGCGTCTATCCTTCTGCTTGGTCGTTGGAATCATCCTGCTCGACGCTGCCGGCAGCCTGTTCGGCGCCAGCCTCGGCCGCGGCAGGCGCTTCGGCCTTCGTCGCACCATTTGCAGGCGAGGTGCCGCCAAGAAGAGTAATGACCTGTCGTTGAACCGGCTCGATTTCATTCAAGCTCAGCTTCGGGTCGACAACCAGGAATGTTTCACCGCTTTTGCGATGTTCATAGACACGGACCATCGCTTGGTCATCTTCGCGTGTATGAACATCGCGCTCGATTAAGAGTCGTTTGCGCTCAAGCATGACGGCCAGAATAAAAATGACGTTGTGCATGTCAGGATCATCATCTTCCATCAGCTTTCGCAACAACGACTCTGCCGTTTCTTTCTTGAGCGCCTCCTCGGCGGGAGGCGGCGGCAATAGAAATAGGCCCTGCCAATAGCTGACAACGTCTGGCGTGTCCTTTTTACCGCCTTCCCAGCATGCGGCGCAATAGTCTGCACGCTGATAGCCCTCTTCCCCAAATACGAGAACGGAATGGAAGACGCTGCCGTCTTCAAAAGCCGTTTCACAACCGCTGCAGGCAATGCCGCGCGTTCGTATGTCCCAATCTTGCGCCATAGTGATTTGAGCTTCTGCTATACGGGTTCGGACTTAATCGAAATAGGGGTCGGGCACGTCGATGCCAAGCTCAAATTTACCGGTGGTCGCCGATGTAGGCGACGCAACATCAGTCGCACCAGACGGTTTGCGAACGCAACGGCTGACACCAGAAACAATGAAAATCAGGACAATCAATACGCCAAGGCTCGACAGGACGAGTTGTGGCATTTTTGCGTTCTGACGAAATGCGCTCAGGTTCAACCCGCGGAACATCGCACTAATTCGATCCACCGGCGACGATGGTTCGCTGTCATCGGCATCGTACGCGGGATCACCTTCTGGCGTGGCGTCCGGCGCGGGATCTTCGGCACGAAACAGATCGGTATCCGGCGCCGGCGCATCGACAGGGGCGACCTCGGGCTCAGGTTCGGGCTCAGGTTCGGGCTCAAAATTGGGTTCGGGTTCAAACGTGGGCTCCGCTTGAGGCGCAAACTCGGGTTCAGGCGTCGGCTCCGGGGCAGACGTGAAGGCGGCAGGATCTTCCGCTTCAACCCGCGCGTCAGGTGCCGAGGCTTCGTCGACGGGTGGCCGCGCCTCATCGTCGGGAGGAGGAGATGGGGCGTCTTCTGGCAGATCGTTAAACAGGTCAAATTGGCCGCCGGATCGACTTTTTCCCGCGCGGCGACGCCCTGGTTCCACGGCAGCCTCCGGTTCGGGGGCTGCATCGACGGGAGGCGTTTCGTCTGGAACGTCTTCTGGTTCGGGCTCCGGCGGCTGATTTGCCTGAAGCTTGGAGATCTGCATCCTCGGCCGCGGTTTCTGACCAGCGCCGGAAGCAAATGATTCGGTAAATTCGTCAACGAGGGGACGCGGGTCGAGACCGACGTATTCGGCGAAAAGCCGGATGAAGCCCTTGCCGTAAATTGGGGCCGCGAAAACACTGTGGTCGCCCTCTTCTATCGCTTCAACGATTTGTACTTTCATACGCGTCGCGGAAGCAACTTCCGATGCGGTCAACCCCATGCGCGTGCGCGCGTCTTTTAGTTCCTGTCCTAGTGACATGGCAATTTCGTTCTATTCTATTAAGGTCGTGGTCTCAAAACGTACAATGGGCCTCATGCTACGCAAGCCGTGAAAACGATCAATATTAATCGACATCAACTATGACTCCTGCGAGACCTCTTGCTCGACGTAATCCTCGCCATCCTCGTCCAAGTCGGGCGTTTCTGCATCCAAATCGATCAGAATTTCACGCGGTTCCGATCCACGCGGTGGTCCGAGGACGCCTCGCTCCTCCAAAACGTCAATCACCCGCGCTGCACGCGTATATCCGATTCGCAGGCGTCGCTGCAGTGACGATGTGGACGCCCGGCGGGTTTCGCGGATAATTTCAATCGCCTGTTCCAGCAAGGCGTCATCTTCCCCGGAGTCTGACTCCAACTTGCTTGTGCTTTCCGGCTTATCGAGCTTCTCTTTGATCGTCATTTCGAATATCGGTTCGCTCTGGGCACGCCAATGGTCCGCGATGTTGCGGATTTCGTCGTCGGTCGTCATGGATCCTTGAGCGCGCATGAGCTTGCTAGACCCAGGGGCCAGATAAAGCATATCGCCTTTGCCGAGAAGCTTATCGGCACCAACCGTATCCAGAATGGTTCGACTATCAACGCGCCGTGCCACCTGGAAGGCGATGCGGCCCGGGAAGTTGGCTTTGATCGTGCCGGTGATCACGTTCACGGACGGACGTTGGGTCGCGATGATCATGTGAATGCCCACGGCGCGAGAAAGCTGCGCCAAACGTGCAATACTGTTCTCGATGCCAGCCTGGTCAACGAGCATCAAGTCGGCCAGTTCGTCGATCACGACTACGATGTATGGAACGGTCGCTGGCGGCTCGTTTTTGGACGGCGCCGGCACGTCTTCACCAAACAGTTCTTCCTGCTGTACAATTTCACGACTGTTGTAACTGGCAATGTTGCGTACCCCCACTTTGGCAAATAGCTTATAGCGCGATTCCATTTCGTTGATCGCCCAGCGCAACCCGAGGCAAACCTTCTTGGGGTCGGTGATGACGGGCACAACGAGATGAGGCAGGTTTTCGTAGACAGAAAATTCGACAATCTTGGGGTCGACCAGCATCAGGCGCATCTGTTCCGGCGTGCGCGACATAAGCAGCCCGGCCAGAATCGAGTTCATGCAGACAGTCTTACCTGCACCCGTTGCACCGGCGATGAGCAGATGCGGCATGGCGGCGAGATCGACGACGAGATCTTTCCCGCCAACGTCTTTTCCGAGTACCAGCGGCAGGGCCGCTTTGCTGCTGCGCCAGGAGCGACCTTCGACGATGCCGCGAATCTGGACGAGCTGAGAGGAATCATTCGGCACTTCGATACCAACAACACCTTTTCCTGGGATGGGCGCCTGAACGCGAATGCTCGTGGCTTTGAGCGATAGCGCCAAGTTGTTTGCCAGGTTACTGATACGCTCGACGCGCACACCAGGCGCAGGAAGCACCTCGTAACTGGTTACAACCGGACCCACTTCTACATTGTTGATCTGACCCTCAATGCCAAACTCCGACAGTGTATCGATCAGCAGTTGCGCCGTTGCGGTGGGATCCACGTCGACCTTTGACAACGATGGGTCGACAAGCGGCTCGAGTAAATCGAAAGGCGGCAATGTGTAACTGGGCACGGTGCCGGGCTCCCTCGGAGGCATCAGGTCTGTCGCTGCAGGCATCGCCGAGTCGCGATCCTCGGTGATTGTCGGCTTTGCTTTGGATTTCGGCTTAAAGGCTGCCTTTGTGGAAAAGGCAGGCTTGGACGCTCTGGGTTTTTCCTCAGATTCCGATAGTGCTTTGGGCGCTTTCGGCTCCCGGGAAAGAATCGAGCGGCGTTTCGGTTTTAGCTTGGGTTCTGGTTCATCCTCTTCCTGCAGAATGGGGTCAGGTTCGGGTTCGAAAGCGCGGGGCGGGGACACTTTGGCGGCGGCCGCTTTTCCGGGTTTGGGCGCGGACTGACGCCGAGACCGAACAGGCGCTGCTTCGACAGGCCCATCATCGTGCTCGTCGTCATGACTCAAGCGACGAATGCGGATGGTACCGATATTTTGCATAATCCATCGATACCCAACCAATACCGTCTGCCAACGCAGGGCCATAAACAGACAGCCCAGTAAGGCCACCCACATCACAAAGGCTGCCCCGACACCGTTGAGCCAATAGGCAAGGAACCGACTGATAATCATGCGCCCGAATAGACCGCCTGCATCCGGTCCAATATTTATGCTGATGCTCAAACGCTGCCAGGCGTTGGCGTCGATCTGGATCACGCAGATCGTGCACAATAACGTTCCGAGCATCCAGGCAATGCGCGAGCCCTTCTTTTCGGCTTTGGAAAAAATGAACAACAGGCCGGCGGAGAGAAAGAATAGCGGCACGAGGAAAGCGCCCACGCCAAGAATCATGAAATGCATAAACGCACACCATGCACCCACCGGGCCAAATAAGTTGCTGGGCGGGTCATTGGCCGGAACCTTAAGCAAGCTGATATCTTCCCATGTGTAAGAAAAGAGGCTCAGCGCCAGCAAGAGCGACGCGATGCAAAGCATTAGGCCGAGACCCGGGAGCATGGGTGATTCCGAACGTGGTTTTTGCTTCGTCTGGTTCTTTTGTGTTTTACGTGCCATTAAGGGCTGTCCTCAAGATTAGGTGACGTGATGACGCGTACAGTGACACGTTCCGGTTCGACGCGATATGTCACACCCTCCTGTACAGGAATATAGACACGCAAATCAAGGTCCCGTGCTTCGGAAAAGTCCAAACCGGCGCAATCGACAAAGACACGCACCTGCTGATTACTGACCGCCGAAGCGACAAGGGCGGGCTGCCCTTCCAGTGTGACCGTTGCGGCGGCAGGCTCAACCACCAGTTGTTCCTGCACCTGCTTGTCCGCGATAACCATGATGGGCAAGTCCTCGAAGCGCGATGTGGCGATGTCACGCACAATTTTGATTTTCACCGTGATCTCGGACGGTTCAATTTTCGAAACCAACGTTCCTTCCGGCGGCAGAATGGCAACGCGGCGCGAGAAGGACTCGACGCGACCGTCGACGTTGACCGCTTCGGTCTGAAGACTATCCAGACCGCTTCGCTTCAACTCTTCGAGGCGACGCTTCGGACCGGCAACTTTTACCGACGATGGGCTGTACTCAAGCTCAATACGACCGATCAATGGGCGCCCCTTGGTCGTCGGCGTGGCGACGAGGAACGTGGTTTCGATTTCGCGATCGAAGGTCAAAATGACATCATTTGGTTCAATTTTTACGATGGAAACGTTGGGCGCTCCTTCAATGTCACGCGGCCCAATAACGACTTTGCGCGGCAGCCCGTCTGGATCCCCCTCGCGCGGCTGTATTAAGGCACGCATCTGCGATGAATCCAATTTCAACATGTCATCCAGCGTTCCGCGCGCCGTCACGGTGACGAATTCAACGTTCTGCGCCAACACCGCAATGCCCTCTCCGGCGTCGACGGCAACCGGGATCGTAAATTCCTTTTCGTTTCCGGTGGCCCAGCGAATGCCGTAGAACGTCAAGGTGCCAAGCACAAGTGCGAGAACCTTCAGACCCCAGTTTAGACAGATTTTTGACCAAATCGTTTTCCACTTAATCTGCACTACGATCCTCCTGTCCGGCCAACTCGTCCGCCTTGGCGATACCTTCGGGCGTGAGATCAAGCTTCACTTGCGCGCGACGCCATGCCGTGTCGCCCTGCCCCTTCACCAGCAACACCGTCAAGAATCGGCGCAGGCGATCTTCGTTCAGGCCACGACTCAAGCGGCCGCGATGCGCAACTGAAATGGTTCCCGTTTCTTCGGACACAACAACGGCGACGGCGTCCGTTTCTTCGCAAATGCCGATGGCCGCGCGATGGCGCGTGCCCAACTGTTTTTGAATATCCGCGTTCTGCGTCAACGGAAACACGCAACCGGCGGCCACGATTTTGTTTCCGCGAATGATCACGCCCCCATCATGCAGCGGGGTATGTGGGAAAAAGAGACTGGCCAATAGCTCAGGTGAAACCGTGGCGTCTACTTTGACGCCCGTTTCCTGGAAGGCACGCGTTCCAATTTCGCGCTCCACGGCGATTAGGGCGCCAACGCGCTGATCCGCCAACTGAGCGACCGCATTAACAATATGATCAACGACATTGCGCTTCTGGACAGAGGCCACGAAGACAGGCTGTCGGCCCAACTCGGCCAGGGCGCGCCTAATTTCGGGTTGAAAAATGACAAGCAAGGCCAAGCCCAGACAAACGGAGATTTTGCGTAACACCCAGTTGAGTTCGTTCAAACTGAAGACCTGCGTCAAGCCCATCAGAATGACCAGAACGAGGGCTAACCCAACCAGGACCTGAGCTCCACGCGTCCCGCGAAAAAACAGAAAGACGTAGAAATAGGCCCAAGCCATCACCAGGATCTGGAAGGCGTCCTCAAGCCCAATCTGTAACCCGCTCCACACCGTCGCTAGACTCCCTTACTCAGCGCTTCAACGACGCTAAAAGCATCGCGCGTCTCGGCAACATCATGCACACGCACGATTTTTGCCCCTCTTTGAGCGCAAACCATAGCACCTACGAGGCTTCCTGCCAAACGATCTTGGGCCTCTCGGCCAGTCAATTCGCCAATCCATCGTTTGCGTGACAGGCCCACCAGCAGCGGATAAGTAGCCTGCGACAGACGCGTCAGCCCGTTCAGTAAAGACAGGTTGTGCTCGAGGGTCTTGCCAAACCCAATCCCAGGGTCGACCACGATCTGCTCAGCGACAACGCCCGCAGCAACCAGAATTTCGGCGCGCTCCAACAGGTAACGACGTACGTCGTTGACAACATCGTCGTATTTCGGCTTGTCCTGCATGCTGCCGGGCGTGCCCTGCATGTGCATCAAGACGACACCTGCGCCGCTCTCGACGACGAGAGCAGTCATGTCCGCGTCGCCCGTCGTCGCCGACACATCATTCACGATGTGCGCACCGGCAGCGAGGGCGCGGCCAGCCACATCTGCCTTCGTGGTGTCGACTGAAATCAGAACATCGGATTCGGCCGATAAGGCCTCTATGACAGGTAAAATGCGCTCGCATTCAAGGTGTGCCGGCACCGGATTGGCCCCAGGCCGGGTGGATTCGCCGCCGATATCGATGATGTCAGCGCCATCGCGCTGCATTTGGAGGGCGCGGGCGATCGCTGCGTCCGGCGCGTTAAAACGTCCGCCATCCGAGAAAGAATCCGGCGTCAGGTTAAGAATGCCCATGATCAGGGGCGTGACGCGAAATTCAACTGAGCGGTCACGACAAAGCCAGCGTGTGAGACGTTGGGGTTGCCGTGCTCCCATCACCCCTCCTCGGTTACCGTCTCCAGCGGGGGGGGCGTTGCACGCGGCGCATCAGATGAAGGCGCTTCATCCTTTTTGGGAATGTCATCCTCGCCGCGTTCAGCGCGTTTTTCGGCGCGTTCTGCATCGGACAGCAAGCGACCGTATTCGACGATTTCCTCGACCTCGTGCCCTTCAATCGTTTCCACCTCCAACAGACGCTCAGCAATCATTTCCAATTTGGCGCTGTTGTCTTTGATGATCGACGTTGCCTTGGCATAGCACTCGGTCAGGATGCGATGGACTTCCTCGTCAATGCGCTGCGCGGTTGTTTCGCTGTAATCCTGTGAACGGGTGACTTCACGCCCGAGAAAAAGGTGTTCTTCGTTCTGGCCGAAGGCCTGCGGGCCCATGGTGTCACTCATGCCCCATGAACAGACCATCAGATTCGCGATGCGCGAACTCTCCTTCAAGTCCGAACTCGCACCCGACGTGATGTCATCCATGAACAGTTCTTCAGCCACGCGGCCGCCCATATAACTGGTCACAATCGCCAACAGATCCTTTTTTCCCTCAAGATAGCGGTCTTTTTCAGGTAACTGCATGGTCGCGCCCAGATAGGCGGAGCCACGGGGGATGATGGTGACCTTGTGGAGCGGTTCGCATTCAGGAATGACCTGCATCACCAGGGCGTGCCCGGCTTCATGATAGGCCGTAATACGCTTATCTTTGTCATCCATCACCCGACTGCGGCGCTCGCGACCCCAACGCACCTTATCGCGCGCCTCTTCCATGTCTTCATTTTCGACGGCATCTTTGCCGCTGCGTGCGGCCAACAGAGCGGCTTCGTTCAGAAGGTTTTCGAGGTCAGCGCCTGAGAAGCCCGGCGTACCACGCGCGATACGGCGTAAGTCCGCGCTGTCGGACAAGGTCAGGTTGCGTGCGTGCATCTTCAGAATCTGCTCGCGACCGTCCAGGACCGGCAGGTCGATCACAATCTGTCGATCAAATCGACCGGGTCGTGTGAGCGCAGGGTCAAGCACGTCGGGCCGATTCGTTGCCGCCAAGAGGATGACGCCGTCAGACGTTTCGAATCCGTCCATCTGCACCAAGAGGGCATTCAGCGTTTGCTCACGTTCATCATGCCCGCCACCAATGCCAGAAAAGCGGCTACGGCCGACGGCGTCGATTTCATCGACGAAAATAATGCACGGCGCACTCTTTTTGCCCTGCTCGAACATGTCACGCACACGCGAAGCGCCGACACCGACGAACATTTCGACAAAATCTGAACCACTGATTGAAAAGAATGGGACCTCGGCCTCACCGGCGATCGCTTTGGCCAGAAGCGTCTTGCCTGTTCCCGGAGGGCCCATCAACAGACCCCCTTTTGGAATACGTCCACCAAGTTGCTGGAATTTCTTGGGATCCTTCAGGAACTCAATGATTTCGTGAACTTCGTCTTTTGCTTCATCAATGCCGCCGACGTTATCGAAGGTGACTTTGTTGGTGTCGCGGTTGAGCAACTTAGCGCGGCTCTTACCGAAGCTGAGCGCACCATGGCCCGCGGATCGAATCTGGCGCATGAACACAAAATAGATCAGACCGAAAATCAAGAGCACCGGCAGGATGCTGTGCATCATTTGCCAGAAATAGGGATTTTGGGGCGGAATATCGAGAGCAACGCCTGATTCGCGCAGGAAGTTGAGATCGTCGTCATAGCGCGGCGGCAAATTGACGCGGACGGTGGAATGCCCGTCAATGGTTTCGCTTCCAACCAGTTCTGCGCGAAGATACGAGGTTCCGGACACATCGTTAATGACCTCGACGCGAGCGATTTTGCCCTCGGTCACATAATTGCGGAAATCAGGCGAGTAGTTCATGCTCGCGCTCTTGTCCTGATTCTTGACGAACAGGCTGAGCATGACGAGAACCATAAGCAAAATGACGCCCCAAGCCATGATATGGCGCATGGGTGGCGGCGGAGCGCCTTTCTCGTTGTCAGGCTTTTCCTCGCCCTCGGGAGCGTTCTCTTTCGAATTCTGCGTGTCTTTAGAGTCTGATTCCATAGGTATCCTTGAAAGCGGCCCTCATCCATCACAATGTTATATGACGCGAACAGGCCTAATGCCAAAACGAGTTATACTACATATAGGTAAAACCGCGGTCAATCGTTTCAGGTCGAACAAATTGTGCATTCACGATGATGTCGAGCTTTCGACCGCTTTGCCTATGCGGCATAAACGGACTTCCACCGGCGGCGTGTCCGCGCTGGGGACCTGCCATCCTTCGGCAATGCGGAACCCGGGGATCCAAATGATTTCACCACGACATTCCAGCACAGGAACAGCGCCGCGGCGCGCCTTGGGCACTTTTAGGTTCACGAAAATATCCTGTAGTTTCTGGCTCCCACGGCTTCCCAGCGGGCGCATGCGGTCCCCTTCCTTCCAGTGTCGAAGATAGAGCGAGGCCCGCCCGATGCGCTCGGCCGAAAAACTGGCCCGAGCAGGCATTTTCCCGGGCTGACGCGTCGCGTCGCGCCGAATCTGGCGCCCAACCAAGACCTCGGCACGCAGGCCCAGCATCGGCAAATCCGTCGATCCGTGCCGTGCGAGGCGGTATCGCGCCCGCTGGACAATCTTTTCCCGCACACCCGGCGCATGCAAGACAAGGGACTCGTAACTGCGTTCAGCGCGCCAGCCTTGCGACAGATCGACACACGTGCTGCCCGATGCACGACGCAACAGCAACGCCTCAAGTCGTTCGCATAATGCAAAATCAGCCACTTCTACAGGAAAGCCCTCTCGGCCCAGCCACAGTCGCAAGACACGCAGACGCGCAGGCGACGGAAGCGTACACAGGTCGCTAACGCATAACCCGCCCTGCACGCGACCGACCTCTTGAAGCATCGTTTCGGCCAAGGTGTTCATCCAGGTTTCCTCTTCGGATAAAATAGTCGCCGTCCGCGCAAGCGTGCCCACGATCTGCGGATTGAGCCGATCGGCAAGCAGCGGGAGCACCTCGTGACGCACACGGTTGCGCCGGAAATCATCATCTTGGTTGCTCGAGTCCTCGTGCCAGACGACGCCTTGTCGAACGAGCCAACGCTCAAGTCTTTCGCGCGTTACACGTAGCAGTGGTCGAACAATGGCGACGCCTTTGTGGATGCGACGTGGGGCAATTCCGCTCAGCCCGGCCCGCCCGGCCCCCCGCCCCAACTTCAACAAAAGCGTTTCTGCCTGATCATTTATCGTGTGCGCCGTCACCACGGCCACCTGTTCACCCGTCAGAGACTGTTCACGCCGCAACTGCCGTGCGACACGCACGAAGAACGCATAGCGCGCGTCCCGCCCCGCCATCTCGAGCGACACCCCTGAGCGTTTGGCGCGTAACCGAACATTGGAGCGCGACACGCTAACGGCCAACCCGAGCGCACTCGCCTGCGCCACGACAAATTCGGCATCCGCGTCAGATTCGGACCCGCGCAGCCCGTGGTTGAGATGAACCACGTGCAAGCGCAGACCCAGACGCGACTGCAACCGATGCAGAACATGCATCAAAAAAATGGAGTCGGCACCGCCGGACACAGCAATCAACACCAAGGCCCCCGACGGCAGCAGAGATTCCGATTGAATGTGTTTTTGCAGCTCGGACAACATGTATGGGTACTCCAGCGGCGAACCAGGCAGAGCTACTCGCGCAGCAAAGATTCGATTTGGCTCGTTAATGTCGCGCGACGCATGACTTGGTCGCCCATACGCACATCACGCAGTGCGCCCGTTTTATCGAACAGCAGCAATAGCGGCACATCGCTCCCACCAAACGTTTTTCGGAGCGGAACTCCTTTTAGTGTCGTCTGTTTCGGCGCGATTCGCGCAACGACGGCTGCAGCCACGTCCGGATTGCGGTCCATGTTGGCCCCCAGAAAAGCGAATTTCTTGTCTGCTACGTCATATGCCAACGCCTCTAGTCTACGCCAAGCGCGCACGGAGGCGATACGGTCGCCGCGCCAGAAACAGATCGCCGTCACCTTGCCGGCCAGTCGACCGGATGTGTACGGCTTTCCGTCAAACGTTTCGGTAGCCCATGTCAGATTCGTCTTGCCCAACGACGTGCGCCAGCGATCGGCAAGTTCGAGAGTGGCATGGCGTCGATCGTAATGACGCCCCACCTCGCGCGCCATGGCATCCCGCGCGCCAGGGAAGGTCATGTTCGCCGCTGCGCCGCGGAGCAACTGCACGGCGTCATACAAGGCGTCGACGGGCTCAGCCTTACCCGACAGAACCCCATCCATCGCAGCCTGATATTCCGCGTGGACCTTTTCGAAGGCTCGACCGTCACGAATCAACTTTTTCAATTCGAACTGCAACAGAATGTCGGCGCGGCGCAGCTGTGCGACGGTGGCCCCCTGAACGAGGTTGGTCCCGACGCGCCGTTGGAACTGCGACTCCGTACGCTCAACCAGGCCAGCTTCGGCGTTGAAGAAAGCCGCGCCGCTACGCATCACGCCGTAGAGCACGTCTTCCACACTTCGGTCCTGACGGGTGAAATACCACTGGCCATCGTCGGGTTTGCTCGACGCATGGAACCGGTATGTGTGGGCGGCCCCGGTATCCGGGTTGAGCGTCGTCCAATTGCTATACACAAGCTCCGGCTCTAACGGCAACGGAATGAAACAATGATGGTGCGTATCGCTTTCCCGCGGCAGCTCGCCATCGACAATGGCGCCGTTGGCGTCGACCTTGAATAGACTGAAATTATACGAGATGTGTGTCACAGAACCGGTGCTGTCAACCTGCTGCATGACCCCGTCCAGCGCAACGGACCATTGGCCATTGGTGTCCCGGTCGTACACATAGAGGATGTTGGTGCCTTGCTGCGTGATCATGGTTTCGCCGACGTGATGCTGCGTGCTCACCTCGTAAAAGAGCGCACTGCCAACGCCCAGGCGGTAGCGTGGCATGTGTTGGGCATAGACACCCGTCGCGAGAGTTCCCACAACGATAGCGCTGACCCATCTACTTAAATGTCGGGTTTCCATCATGCCGATGACCCTACACGAGACGCTATCCCAGATAAATAGAAATACCCGTCCATGAAAAAGAGATTTACCACCCGCTACGCTTGAGGCACAGAGGAGAGAACAAAGAGGAGGATTCTCCTCACTTCTCCTCTGTGCCTACGTTCAACCTTGGTCCAGTGCGCCGGCCGCCTTCTCCCACTCCGCATTCCAGATACGCAGGTCCGCCTGAATGGCCAGTAGTCGCCGATTCAGCGTTTGGTGCTCGGTTGTTTCTGGATCCGCCAATTGTGTCGCCAGTTCGTCCTGCTCTTTTTCAAGCGCTTCAACGCGTCGCTCGGCCTCGCGAGCCTTTTTCTCACCCTCGCGTTTCTGCGCCTGCGCAGCTTTTCGCTGATCGGCTCTGAACTTGCGGGCATCTTTTTTGGACATGCCTGCCGGCACATCCGATGGCGACGGTTCGGCGCGCCTGGCGGTCGCCTGTGCTGGCACCGAGACTGAGCCCGATGTTGTGAATTCGTCGCGCTTACTCAGATAATAATCATAGTCGCCCGGATAGTTCCGAATCGCCGGCGGCTCCATGGCGACAATCGTATCGGCGACGGCCCGCATGAATTCGATGTCATGGCTGACCAGACAGATCGTGCCCTCATATTTGGCCAGCTCCGCTTCGAGCATTTGGCGCCCCTGCAAATCCAGATGCGTTGTGGGTTCGTCCAGGACCAGGAAGTTGGGTGGATTGACGAACAGGCGCGCAAAAGCCAGTCGGATTTTTTCGCCGCCACTCAGAACGCGGCAAAGCTTGTCGACATGGTCGCCACTGAAGCCGAAACTGCCCAACGCGCCACGGACTTGTTTGTCGGTCGCTTCGGGGTTGGCCGATTTGACGATGTTAAACAGATTGCTGTCAGGCGACATGGTTTCCGTAAATTCCTGCGCCTGATAACCGACGACAACATGATAACCCAGAATGCGCTCCCCCGACGTGGGCGGCAATACACCAGCCAGAATGCGCAGCAGGGTTGTCTTGCCCATACCGTTGTAGCCGACCAGTGCAACCTTCTGTCCGCGGCTGACGCTCAAGTCGACACCTTTTAGGACATCGACATCTTCCTCATACGCATGTCCGATGTTTTCGAGGCGAATGACCTCGGCCCCGCAGTGCGGTGGCGGCGCGATACGAATGCGTGACGAGCTGACATCGTCCATCGGTGCATCAATGACATCCATGCGCTCAAGCTGCTTGATGCGACTCTGGACCGCCGCCGCCTTGGTGTTCTTGGCACGGAAGCGCTCGATAAATTTTTCCGTCTGTTCACGTTTGCGGTCTTGCGTCTTCTTCGCGGCAAGCTGTTGGTGACGGCGTGATTCACGTTCTCGGATATAATACTTGTAGCCGCCCGAGTAGCGCGTGACATTCCCGT
>JAPKCZ010000286.1 GCA_028822745.1 Kiritimatiellia bacterium
CAAATCCCTTCATGATATGGGTGCGCGCGTGGCTATCGTCATTGGCGGCGGAAATATTTTTCGCGGTCTGAGCGGGCAAAGCCGAGGCATAGACCGGTCGACCGGGGATTACATGGGCATGATGGCGACCTTGATCAATTCGCTGGCATTGCAAAATTCGCTTGAGCATATTGGGTTGGCGACGCGCATTCAGACGGCCATCGAAGTGCAAAAAGTTGCCGAACCTTTTATTTTGCGTCGCGCTCTGCGTCACTTGGACAAGGGACGCGTCGTGATTTTCGCAGCGGGCACGGGCAATCCATATTTCACCACCGATTCGGCGGCCGCTTTGCGCGCAAGCGAAATTGGCGCGGACGTGCTGCTCAAGGCGACCAAGGTGGACGGTGTTTATTCCGATGACCCGATGAAAAACCCGGACGCCAAACGCTACGATTCACTGACGTACCGCGAAGCGCTGGAGCAATCACTGGGCGTCATGGATAGCGCCGCGTTTGCGTTGTGTATGGAGAACGATATTCCGATCATCGTGTTTGACTTTTTTGAGGCAGGTACGGTTGAAGGGGTGGTTCAGGGAAAATCGATCGGGACGATCATTTCGAAATAGACAGCCGTGTTTCGGTTTCGCGCGATTCGCCTCTCGCGTTGCTTGGTGTGTGTGAAATTCAGGAGGAGTTGATGATGGACAATATGGATGATGTTTTAAGCGATGTTGAAGGTAAGATGGTGAGTTCTCTTGAATTCGTCTTGGATCAATTTACGGGCGTACGTACGGGCAAGGCCTCTCCGGCGCTTGTCGAAAACGTGAAGGTCGATTACTACGGAACGGCCACGCGCCTGATGGAACTCGCAGGCATATCAACGCCCGAACCACGTCTGATCGTGATCTCTCCATTTGACCCATCCGCCTTGGCTGGCATCGAGAAGGCCATCATGGCTGCCAATCTTGGGGTGACTCCAATGAATGACGGACGCGTGGTACGCGTGCCGATTCCCGAACTCGACGAAGAGCGTCGCACCGAATTGAGCAAAGTGGCACGTCGAATGGCCGAGGATGGCCGTGTTGCAATCCGAAATGAACGCCGGATTGCCAACGATCACGCCAAAAATATCCAAAAAGACGGAAAAATCACTGAAGACGACCGCGATCAGGGTTTGAAGACCATTCAGATCAAAACCGACGATTACATAAAGAAAATCGACGATGCCCTGAAAGCCAAAGAAATCGAAATAATGGAGGTTTGACGGTTTTTCCGTCACTTGATACATTCGGACCTTGAAATATTTCTAGGCAAGTGCGGAATATTCCGCCGAATGGCAGTAAATCTATCTAACGTGGATGCTACATGACAGACGACGCAACAGACAGCAGCGGTCTTCCGCCAAAAATCAACGTACGCAAACCCAGGCCGGTTGCCCCAGCCGAACCTACCGCTGCGGAACCTGCCGTGGATACGACGCCTGCCGTGAAACCGGATCCCAAGCCAACGCTGAAGCCTGTGGTTAGGCCTGCCGGAAATGGGCCTCGCCCGCTTGCTGCTCGCTCTTCTGCCTCGCCCGTGGCGAAGCCCGCCGTCGCTAAACCGTCGTCCAGGCCTGCTGCGCCTGTCGTAAATCTCGCCGCCGAGAAGGCTACTAAGGATGCCGCTCCAGCCGCGGCTCCCGTGAAGCCAAGAACCATTGTTGCTAAACCTGTGAAACAGCCGTCGGCAAAACCTGCGGTTGATGCGAGCGGTGCCGTGCCTGTAAAGCCACGTACAATCGTTGCGAAGCCTGTCGCTAAAGCGGCCGATGAATCTCCTTCGGTTCGTGTTGCGGCCAAACGTGAAACCACAAAAATTCCTCTGGACGCTGCTCGTCCTGATCCCAAGAAGGGCAAGACGGTTGTCGCGAAGCCTGTACCTGCGGCTACCGGTAAGGCCAAGCTGCCAAAAAGCAAAGCGGTCGCGGCCAACGCTGTTGAGGCATCTCCGGAAGAGGTTGCGAATCAGGCCACCGCTGCTGCTTCAAAACGAACCACGTCGCGCATTTCGTTGGAGGCCGTTTTGGGTGCGGATACCGAAGGGGAAGACGGGGGTCCCAAGACCATTCGCCTGAAACGTCCTGGTGCAACAGCCGGTGGTAAGGTTGTTGCCTCCTCGACGGTACGCACGAAGCCCGTTGGGGATACTGCGAAAACGGTACGTGCGTCAGCCCAAACAAGCGACGGTGATGGCGATGCTTCTGCGACGCAGCGGAAAACAGTTGTCGTCAAAAAGTCTGGCGCTCGCCGACCTGGCGGCCGCGCGAAGGTGAGCGTTGCACGTGCAGATGGCGACGGTGAAGCAACTGCCGCCGCCGTGAGTGCTAGCCCCACGTCCGTACAGAAGGGGCCTAGTGAGCCTGGGTGGATTTTCGGGGTCTACACATTTGCCGCCGTACTGATGACCTGTGTTTTAATCTATGTTATCACGTCGCAAATTGTTGGCCCGAACGCTTCGCTGACGGAATACTCCTATTCCAAAACGGGTCCAGAACTTCCCTGGCCGGGAAAACTGGCAGGACCCCGATCTTACTGAGTTAAGTCGTTACACGACTAGAAAGGATAGCTTCTATCATGAGTACCGAAAATACGGTTCATATTTCAGACGAAAACTGGCAGGGCGAAGTCATCGAATCCGACATTCCCGTTCTTGTGGATTTTTGGGCCGAATGGTGTGGTCCTTGCAAAGCGATCAGCCCCATTCTGGATGAGCTGGCCACCGAGTTGGATGGAAAGCTCAAGATCGCCAAAGTGAACGTGGATGATAATCAGGCGTTGGCTGGCCAGTTCGGCATTCGCTCTATTCCAACACTGCTCATCATGAAGGACGGCGCAGTGCAGGAACAGATGGTCGGTGCCATGAGCAAGGCAGACCTCGAGCAGAAGCTGTCAGGGCATCTTTAAGCGCGGTTGAGATCATTCTGTAGCGGCATTCCAGGGGGATATTCAGCAGACCCGCTTCCTGCTTCGCTTGTGGCGACGAAGGACAGGACGCAGGAGCACTCGGAGCCGATGCTGCTGCACGTCCTCGTTCCCTCCGTGCCTCGGCGTCTCCCTTGTTTAATCTTCTAGTACAGGCGTGATTTGCCCGGCGCCCAGCGCCAGTCTTCGTAGTATTCCCACCCGACCATGGCGTTTAGACCTTGGATCTCTTTTGTTTTTTCCTGCAGGCAGGCACGCATGACGTCGCCTGATGTCAGCAACCCGAGAAATGCCTCCTCGCGCTGGATCAACAATCGGCGTTGGCGTCTGCCGACGATCTTATCCATGAGCTGTAACACGGTGTCGGTGCTGGGTGTGTATTCCAGCGTCGACACCATACAGGAATGCATGCGTGTATCATCCATTGAGAAGTTTGCCGTAACACTCTGTTTGATCAGATCGCGCTCTGTCCAGATGCCAACCAGTCGGTCGCCTTCCATGATCAGAATGGAGCCAATGGCGTGTTCAGCCATAACGTCCAGCGCTTCGCGTACGGTCGCGTCGGGTCCCACCGAATAGATCGGGCCCTTTTGCTCGTTAAGCATATCTTCTGCCGTTGTCATCTCTAAACCTCCCGTGTCCTTTGACGCGCCCTACCAACGGCTGCGCCGACAAAGCGATAATAGTGGCTACGTATTGGATTTGCAATCGGAATACACCGCTTTCGGGCAGCCTGTGGCTAAGATGTCGACGTCGCAGGCACGTTCTGGTATGATTCCGGCACGATGAAGCGTACTACTGAAAAATTCTGGCTTTCAGTCCTTCTGGCGCTGTCCATCTCGACGTTTTCGGCCCAAGCGAACGGGTTATTAGGCCAAAACACGTGGGATGGCGGCTCTGAGGGCTGGACAAACGAGTTCAGTTTTACTGATTTGAACCCGTCTGCAACCGGCGGAAACCCCTTTGGTCAGCTGGAGATTTCTTTCGATCCGACGGGGCTTCCTGAAATCGGCGAAGTGGAGTGGTTTG
>JAPKCZ010000287.1 GCA_028822745.1 Kiritimatiellia bacterium
CGTCTGCGGGCTACCCGCAGACGGATTCTAGCGACATATATCTATTTCTTCTTTCCTCTGTGAACTCTGCGGTTAATCTTTTCTTCAGTGGTTTGAAATTCTGCAAGGCAGCCTGGGGTCGTGGCTTCATAAACATTAAAAAATGCGGCGTTTTCATGCCCGATATTCGCCCCTATGTGATGCTCGTGATTTCGAAAGTGAATAAAACAGTATGCTCTGTTATAGTTCATCACCCAATCCGCCGGGGCTGGTGAAGCTAGCCAGCGTGTGTGGCTGTAGGGAATCTGTTTTACGAAAGCGCCATGAACGCAAACACTGCATCACAATCTGAATCTGAGCCGCCACTTTTCTCGTTACTTCTGGAACACAGTCGCGTCTTGTCGCATCTTGCTGGCAGCACCGACATTGCAGGCTTCCTTAAGCAGACCGTTGAAATGGTGGCGATGCGCCTCGATGCCGGGGTCTGCTCCATTTACCTCTACGAAGAAGCATCAGACGAGTTGGTCATGCGAGCAACGGTCGGTCTTAAGCAGACCGCTGTGGACGCGGTGCGTCTGTCAAAAGGCCAAGGGCTTGTTGGTGCAGCCTTCGCCACGCGCAAGGTCATCAACACGCAAGACGCTAGCAGTGACCCGCGCTATGCCGGCATTCCAAGCATCGACGAAGAACTTTACGAAAACTTTTTAGCCATACCCATCTATCGTGGTGCGGAAAGCATCGGCGTTTTGGTCACGCAGCGACCCGGCGCTAAGCCTTTCTCGGAGGAGGAGGTCGTCGTTCTACAACTTTTGACATCACATCTTGTCGGCGCCATCGAAAGTGCCCGTGTGCTGCTCGAAGTTCGCGATGAAACGCCACAAACAACGACAGTCACAGCGGCAAGTGTACCCCGTCATGCAGAGGGATGCTCTGTGTTTCCCGGAACGGTGTACGGGCCTGCTCGCGTCGTTGGGCGGGAATCTGCCGCTGATTCGGTACGTCGAATGGCGCGTGATGATGGCTTCGGCAGCATGGACGATTTAGACCGTGCCATGGCCGCCACGCGCGAGCAATTGAGCGACATTCAGCTTCGTCTGGCCGATCGGCTTCCTGAAGCAGTCAGCCTGGTCGTTGACGCACAACTTATGATGCTGGCCGATGAAGCACTGGCGCAACGTTATCGCACATTGATGGATGAAGGTATGGCTGCATCAACGGCCTTCGCTAGAGCCGTTCGGCACTACATGGTCATCCTTGCACGCAGCTCGCATGATTACATGCGCGAGAAGGTACAGGATGTCGCCGATCTTGGTTTTCGCGTGCTTCGGAACATGGAATCCACCACCGCGTATCGCTCGGTCGATTTATCCGGGGAAATTGTCGTCGCCGGGGATCTCCTGCCTTCCGATGTTCTGATGGTGGCCGCCGAGAACGTGGCGGGTGTGGTGTTGGTGTCTGGAGGTATCACAGCCCACGTTTCGTTACTCATCCGCTCGTTACGGATTCCGATGGTGCTCTGCGATGATCAGGACTTGATGCAGCTGACCGATGGCGCGCAAGTGTTATTGGATGCGGACGAAGGATGTTTTTATGTCGAACCCAGTGAGAGCGTGCTGGCATCCTTTCAGGATAGGCTACGGGGGCATGCCGGGAACGGCGCTGCTGCGATGAACGCGAATCCCGAAACGCATACCGGTGACGGCCGTCGTGTGCATTTATTGGCAAATATCAACTTATTATCCGATGTCAAACTTGCACTTCAAGTGAAGGCTGAAGGGGTTGGATTGTATCGAACGGAAGTGCCTTTTTTGCTGAGTTCCTTTATTCCCACGATGAATGAACAAGTTAGCATTTACACGAACCTGTTTGAGAATCTTGCCGGCCACGAGGTGGTTGTGCGGACCCTCGATGTGGGAGGCGATAAGATGCTTGGCCAGTACGATGACGCCGGCGAGGCCAACCCGGCGCTTGGATTACGATCCACACGTTTTACCCTGCATCACAAAGAAATTTTTGACGATCAGTTGGAGGCTATGATCCGTGCCGCTCACGGTAACAGCAAACTGAAATTGATGTTTCCGATGATCTCGTCGGTCGATGAGTTCCTGTTGGCACGTGACCGCGTGCTGATATGTCGAGATCGTGTCCAAAAAAATATGAAACAGGATATTCTCATGCCAAAAATTGGTATGATGCTGGAAGTGCCCTCTGCCGTGGAAATGATCGATTGCTTTATTCCACATTCGGACTTCTTTTCTATCGGCACCAACGACCTTGTTCAGTACCTACTCGCCGTGGATCGAACGAACGCGAAGGTGGCCGCATATTATTGCGAACATCATCCTGCTGTCTTGCATACTCTGGCGCGTGTGTGCCGTCAATTGTGTGCGGCAAATGCCGATTTTTCGGTCTGCGGGGAAATGGCGCATGCCGCGAAATACATTCCGTTTTTCATTGGTATCGGTGTCACACAACTGAGTCTGGATGCATCCTTCGTCGCCGAAGTGCAGGCCGCCGTGCAGCGCGTAACCGGGCCTGACGCCGAGGCCTATGTCGAAGAATTGTTGAGCGCGGAATCCATCTGCGCGACGGATGCGATTATCGCTCGCCGGAAGTCGCTGTATTCGCTGGCGTGAGCAGGTGTTCGCGGGCAAAGTCGCGCACAGCAGTACGCCACTTTGTGGCATTGTCTCCTTGGAAAGATTCGTGCTTTACACCATCAAAAACAACCAGTTGTTTGGGTCCGGATAACGCCGAGTAGACGCGCTTTCCTTCGCCAAGTCGTGCACGCGGGTCATCGCTACCGTGCAAGACCAGTGTGGGCTGCTTAACGCCCTCTGCATAATCGACCGGGTTGTGCTCGAAGGCCTTAACCCCCATGGCAACACCACCCCAGAACGTGAGCAGTTGCGCGGAAGGGAACGGCGGTACGCCCATGCTGTTGAAGCGATTGATGACCGTTTGAAGCAAGGTGTCAAAGACGGCTTCGATGATGATGGCGTCAACATGGATCGGATGAACACTGCTGCTGCGCAAAACGGCAGCAGCGCCCATGGATTGCCCGAATAGGATCAGGTGCTTACCCGGATAGATCGCTCGCAGATGTGCGACGACGGCGCGCACATCCTCTGCCTCATAATAGCCAATGGTTGTTCGGTTCCCGCTCGAGTCACCTGACCCAGGGAAATCCATCAGCACGCATGCCATTCCGAGTTCGACAAAGGCCGCTGCTTCATCGAGCAGCGATGCTTTGCTGGCACCGTATCCATGGCACAATAAGACAACCGTTTTCGCGTTCTTGTTTGGCACATGCCATAAGCCGAGCGTGCTCCCGTTGCGGCTGTCGATGGTCACGCTTTCAAACGCTAATCCGTAATCTGAAGGCGTCTCGCTATTGCGTGGCCGAGGCATGCGCACGCCGAACACGAGCGTCTTCAGCTTCTCGAAAGCGTTCAGTTCTTCGGGCGAGGCGGTTCGTTTTCCTTCTGGAACAAAGCGTGTCATCGCAATGGCATGCATGAGCGCCACAGCGTTCCAGGCAATCAGCATCACAACGATCGCGCAGATGAGGGTTAACATGCCGCGTTTCCGGAGGCGCACGCTTCTGGCATGCTGGCGAGTCTTGTGGATGGTGTAATCTCCAGTTGCGGATGTGTTTGCAGCGTTGCTGCAATGCTCTCAACATCATGATCGAATAACAACAGGTCTTGCTGCTCAGCCATCAACGGAAGATGGTTTCGTTTCCATTGGCGTGTTTGCATGGGGTAGGTGTCGTACGCCGTGTGATAGACAAGACGCAAATGATGCTCAGACGGGCAAACGTCGCCCGCGTAAATTGCACGTCGCGTGCTTCCCAGCGTCGCGCTTTGCGGGTGACAAATTTCGTACGTGCCTTCGTCGAAAACGATAGCGCAATGGCCTCCCGTATGTCCGCCCGTGTGGGCGAACTGAATGCCGGGGCGAATGATCGATTCTGCAGGCGCAA
>JAPKCZ010000288.1 GCA_028822745.1 Kiritimatiellia bacterium
GTGTCGAGGAAGGCAGAACCACCAACGACTTCGAGTTTACCCATGGTGCGAAGCTGCTCACCGACGGTCAGAATATCGATGACCGACGCACCGTGCGTCAGCGCGATCGAGGCTTCGTAAACCAGCTGATGAGCCGGAACGTAGAACGACTCTTGGACCAGTTGCGACTCGACGCACATGTCAACGACACGTTGCGCATCGAGCAACAGGGATCCAAGAACACCCCGCTCCGCCTCCTCACTGTACGGCGGCTGCCGGCCGGCAAGCGTTTGCATGGTGGAGGGAGATGATTTTGGCACGGCGGCTTATTCCTCGACGACCCAAACTTTCACCGTGGCATCGATATCTTCGTGTAGCTGAAGACGAACGTCTGATACGCCGAGTTCCTTGATAGGCGCCTCAAGCTGAACGGCGGACTGATCAATCTCGAAACCTTGCTCTTTCAATGCATCCGCGATGTCTGCATCGGTGACGGATCCGTAAAGCTTGTCCCCTGCACTCGTACGTGCCTTGAGGGTCACAGAGACATTTCCCAAACTGCGGGCCAACTTCGCGGCGCCTGCCAGGGTCTCTTTGCGTTGATCTTCACGTTGTGCCTGCAACTTCGCCAGGCGACGATGTGTCGCAGGAGAAACAGGAGCAGCCAAGTCGCGTGGCAACAGGTAATTGCGCGCATACCCATCGGCCACATTGACGAGATCGCCTTCGCTGCCAAGGTTGGGTACGTTATCCAAAAGCATTACTTCAGTGGACATATTACATTCTTTCTTAGTTGCGCCAGCCGACAACCCGTAACGGCGATCAACGCGAAGCGTTGTCGGAGCGTCAGCAGGTTGCACAAACCAACTTTATTGGACGAGCCCCATGACTCGTAACTTGCGCACGCCGCGCTTGATTCCGCGCTGCTGCTTGGCCGATGCGCCCGTGATTCGCGCCGGCACAATTTTACCGTGCTCCGTCACGAACTGACGCAAAAATTCATGGTCGTTGGTGTCGATTGACTCAACGCCGTCCAGCTGGCGCACGCGGCGCTTTGGTGTGGGTCGTGCTGATTTTGCGCGACGATTCGATTTACCTCTATCTGGATATGCCATCGTTTTTCTCTCCTTGGCGGTTTACTTACTTAAAATGGAAGATCGTCATCCGTTTTCACAGTGTCACTTGGCGGGTTCGGTGCCACGGCAGCTTGGCCCTGTGGTTGAGCGTCTGGCGCGTTAGAAACAGGTTCGCCCTGCTGCGCAGCCGGTGCAGCAGCTTGGTCGCCCTCGCCCCCGCCACCATCAGCAAATTCAGCACCACGACGCGGGCTACCCAGGAATTGAACGCGGTCAGCACGAACGCGAATTTTACTTCGCTTTTCGCCTTCTTTCGATTCCCACTGGTCTAGCTGCAGACGGCCTTCAATAAATACGGGGGAGCCTTTACTCAAATATTCGGCACACGTTTCGGCCTGACGTGCCCAGACGACGACATCCACAAACACAGTGGACTCGACCTCTTGGCCTTCTTTGTTGCGGAAGCTCTCGTTCACGGCAAGACCGAGCTCCGCCACCGCGGTGCCCGACGGAATGTATCGGACTTCCGGGTCGCGTGTCAGATTCCCTATAAGGAGGACCCTATTGAGACTAGCCATTCTTGGCGTCTCCGGCAGCGACAGCCTCCTTGGCGACAGTCTCCTTGGCCGCATCCTTGCCGGCAGCCTTTTCTACAACAGGGGCTTTGGCAGAGGCTTTGCTTGGTGCAGAAACGGGCTCGGTTGTGCGAGGCGTCCGCGTCGAACGTGATCCGCGCTCATCCTCTTCAGCAGGCTTGGCAACGCGCGTGAACGGGTTGCCGTCGGACACAAGAATCTGAACGCGGTAAATTTCCGTATTCAACTTAAGGCGCGCTGTGAAATCCTTGATGCGCTCAGGATCCATGCTGATGCGCATACGAAGATACATGCCCTCATACACTTTTCCCATTGGGCGTGCGAACGAACGACGGCTAGGCGTATCCGACTCGAGCACGGTTCCTTCCTGACGCTTAATTTCGCTCTGAATGGATTCGAGAAGCTTATCCGAATCTGGTTGCTCCATGTGCGTCGGTAAAATAAACATTGTATCGTAAGTCTTCAACTGTAACTCCTTCATCTCTCTGGCAGTCGTCGCTGCCAACCAGGTCGACAAGCGCTAAGCGCTTTCGTCGTCCTCAATCGTTCGTCCATTGTACGCATTCATGGCAACACTCACGCCCTGTTCGATGCAGCTGGTGACCGCATCGGCAGCGAGTAGAGTCGCCTCTTCAAATCGTGCCAGCGAATCACCCTTAAAGGGCGAAAGCACATGGCTTACCAAATTTTTCCCGCGACGCGCTTCACCGACGCCCACGCGCACTCGCGCAAAATCGTCCGTTCCAAGCGTCTCAATAATCGACTCCAGACCACGGTGTCCGCCACTGCGACCATTCGGTCTGATGCGCAGGCGACCTAACGCCAGATTGACATCATCAACGACCACCAGCACGTCCGATGGCTCACTTTTGTAGAACTGCAGCATCAGCGATACTGCACTTCCACTCCTATTCATAAACGTCACCGGCTTTGCCAGCAAAACGTCCAGCGTGGGCTGCCCAACGCGCGCGGTCAAGGCACGAAAACGTGTCTGCTGCTTAAACGTTGCGCTTTCGCGCGCCGCCATCGCCTCAACTACTTGATAGCCAACATTATGCGGCGTATTCAAATAGTCGGCGCCCGGATTGCCTAGACCTACAACAAGTTTCACAGCGCACCCGGACTTTCACTTCAAATTTACTCAGCCTTTTCCTCGGCGGGTTCCTCGCCCTCGGGCGTTTCTTCGTCAGAGGCCTCTTCCTCAGCCTCTTTTACGCGTGGTGCGGATACAGATATAGTCGCAATGTCGGCAGACGTCGTGATTACAATGTCGGCGGGCAGAACAATGTCACCCACGGTCAACGCATCGCCGATATCGAGATCGCTAATATCAATGTGTAAGGTCTCAATGAGATGTCTTGGCAAACACTCGATTTCAACATCACGCAGCAAAATCTCAACCACACCACCGGCTTCGGTACCTTTTGGTATTCCGTCGAATGACAGTTGCGTCGAGGAGCGCATCTTATGGCCCATAACGACCTCGACGAAGTCGACGTGCAGAACTTTGCCGGATACCGGGTGGCGCTGAATATCTTTCAGCACGAATTTACCGACATCTGTACCGCTGACTTCAACGTCCAACAGACGTCCTTCCAAGCCATGGCCTCTGAGGCTCATCTCAAAGGAATGCTGATCCATCGACACTTCCACTGCGGTTCCGTCATTCCGGCTCAAGACGCCCGGCAGGCGACCTGCATTGCGAAGCTTGCGTATCAACTGCTTGCCTTTTTCCTCGCGATTTTCAGCAACGATCTTTGATTCAGTTCCGGCCATTTTCTTATTCTCCTAGCATTACATACGAAACAGCGATGTCACGGACTGATCTTCGTGAATCCGGACAATGGCTTCACCTAACAGCTCCGCGACGCTCAACACGGTTATTGGAAACATGCTCAATTCTTCTTCGTTCAACGGGATCGTGTCCGTCACAACCAGTTGCTTGATGATCGACGCCTTCAAGCGTTCCAACCCCATCTGCGTGATCGCGGCGTGCGTCACAACAGCGTGCACCTCGCTTGCACCGGCGGCCATCACGGCATCGGCAGCCGAACACAAGGTCCCGGCGGTCGTCGTCAAATCGTCAACCATGATGGCCGTGCACCCTTCGACATCACCCACGATGGTCAAGTTCTCGACCTCATTGGCGTCGATACGCCGCTTGGCCGCGATCCCCAGGCCGCATCCGAGCATTCGCGAGTAGGCATAGGCAGCCTTTGCGGCCCCCATATCTGGCGATACGATGACCGGGTTGGAAAAATTCTGCTCTTTAAGATGTTTAACGATGATTGGCGATGCGTGCAGATGGT
>JAPKCZ010000289.1 GCA_028822745.1 Kiritimatiellia bacterium
GCGACGCGAACGCGTAATAGTAGGCCAACGGAATACAGATAAGGGTGGAACAAACAATGAACACCAGAAACGCGGGTTTCGCCAGCAGCGAAAACGAATCGAGCATCAATAGAGAACGAAAATCCGCTTTCTGCCCTTTGGCCGGAGGCGGCGTATTTGGCAATGCGAAACAGAACAGACCCAGCAGCAGAGCCGAAATACCGGCAAGCCAGAAAATATTCGTACTGGAAGACCAGCCCAAAAAGCCGTTGGCCAGACCGGCAGCGATCCATCCGATCGTGCCCCACACTCTGATTTTCGGAAACAGATTCTGGTTGGCAATATTGGCAAAGACGATGTTATTTCCCAACGCCAGCGTCGGCATGTAACAGAGCATGTGCCCAAGGAACAACTTGCTCACCAAGCCGGCGTTCCCCGCTTCAATCAATCCGGGGGTCAGGCACATGAATACGCCGCCGATGAGCATCAAGATGCCCATCACCCATTGCGAAGGAAAAAAGCGATCCGCAATCAGCCCGAGAAAGAGCGGCGCGATGATGGCAGCAATGGGAGCTGTACCGTACGCATCCCCGATAATGGATCCCATCCCATTCACGCTCAAACAGAGCCCAAGCGTCGTAAACCA
This sequence comes from Kiritimatiellia bacterium, assembly GCA_028822745.1. Lineage (GTDB taxonomy): Bacteria > Verrucomicrobiota > Kiritimatiellia > UBA8416 > JAIOPI01 > JAPKCZ01. The sequence continues at coordinate 626 of JAPKCZ010000289.1, forward strand.
GGCACCCCAGACAAAAAACTGGAGAAACATCATGACGGACATGAGCGTAGCCTTCTTTTTTACCGCAGCATCCACTATGGCGCGCTCCCTTCTTCAGTGGCTTCAATCGTCGCGTTGTCCTTTAACCACAGATCCCGGAAAGCGACTCCCGAGCCATGACCAGCAAATCCGAGATAGCCCTGTTCAGGAAATTCCGCCTTAAATTTGGCGTTCATAAATTTGGCAATTTTCGACAGATCAGCGTCAAGGATAGGCGCTCCGTTGAGCTCCACCTGGATCGCAGATCCTTGGACGCGAACCACCTGATAATTCCATTCGTTGACGGGCCGCTGATACCCACGCGTGGCGGCCGCCTTGCCGTAGACGCTTGCGTGAAACTGGCGGGCATCCAGATTTGCATATTTCGGAGACGTGTTGTCCAGCACCTGCAATTCACACATACCACTGTAGGCGGGATCACCCGTACCGGGATAACGAATGGCCAGCCCGTTATTCGCGCCGGGAGCAACCCTAAATTCCATCCTAAAAGTGAAGTCGCTATATTGTTTTTTGGTGAACACGTTTCCACCGCTGCTGTGAATCACGCCATCGCGAATCGGGTAGCCATCAACGGCACCCTGCCAACCCGTGAAATCCGTTCCGTTAAAAATCGATTTAAATCCCTCTGTGTCGAGCTCGCTCAACAGCGTGTTGGCCTCGTCCCCTCCAATGTCGCGAATGTAGAGATTGCGCCAGCGCATCTCACCACCGTGGGTTTGCAAATGGATGGGTCCCCGAGCGGGAAGTGGCGATTTTTTGTTCCAGTAATTTGCAAAGGTCACGCCATCGACAATGAGCTTGTCATTCAGCCAAATCCAGGTCCGGCTGCCGACCAGACGGATGCGCATACTATTCCACTCACCCGGCGCATGGTCGGCGTGAACCAGCGGCATGCGCTCCAAATCACCGCCGGGATTGTTCCATAGCCCGCCCGATCCTTTAGCAGCACCATGCTTCCACTTGCCGCCCGCTTCTGTGGTGTCCCAAATCTGCACCTGCGGCGTACTGCGAAGGTAGATCCCACTGTCGGCTCCCGGGGTAACCTTGTAGTCCAGCATCAATTCAAAATCCCCGTACGCTTGATCGGTTGTGGCGTACGGACCTGCACCGTTGTTGACCAACTCACCGTTTTCGACGCTCCAAAATTTGACAAACTCCGCCGCTTGGGCGTTCAGAGAGGCCTTGCGGTCCTTGGCCTTAGTGGTGACATGCGGATTGTCCCCATGCCACCCCTTCAGGTCTTGGCCGTTAAACAGCGCAGTGAACCCTTCCGGAGGATTGGCCGCGTCGAGCGTCGAGCAGATGAAGAGGGACAGCAGCGCGCACGCGCTTCGCAGGGGCAGTGTGTTCACTTTTTTCATAGTTCGATGGTCTTTCCTGTTCGAAAACTTTCGTCAGCAGCTGCGACAATGCGCATCGAATTCAGCGCCGCATCCAGTTGGTCATTCACATCCAAATCCTCGCGAATGGCGCGCAGGAAAAACTCCTGTTCACGACGGCACAGACCATCGTGATCAGGTTCGTCATCTAAACGGATCAGTTTATCCGGTTTGGCGAACGTGCCGTCCGCGTTCAGTTCGCCGTGATGTACTTTGATGCACTGCGTCTGGGTATGCGCGTTGACGTTCGCACTCTGTCCCGCAGCTGACGCCTTTTCGGCAACGATGGAGGCGGACCCTTCGGGCCCGACCACATCCTTCACGAAAAAGGCGACTTCACTCATCATGGGCCCCCACCCCGCTTCATACCAGCCCACAGAGCCGTCATCGAATGTCACTTGAAGGTGACCATAATTGACTTTTCCTTCGGGCAGTTCATGACTCAGGCGCACCCCGAGGCCGGACACGCGCACGGGTCGCGCACCCGTCATCTGGCACATGACATCCACGTAGTGTACCCCACAGTCGACAATAGGTGAAATAGAGGACATCAGGTTCTTGTGCGTCTCCCATTGCGGCCCGCTGGACTGCTGATTCAGATTCATGCGCATCACCAGCGGTTTACCCAACTGTTGGGCCTGATCGATAAACGAAATCCACGAGGGGTGATAGCGCAGAATGTAGCCCGCGACCAGCTTGCGATTCTTCGCTCGGGCAAGCGCAATCAACGCCTCGGCGGCCTCCACGCTGTCCGCAATAGGTTTTTCTATAAAGACATGACACCCCGCTTCCAAAGCCGCACGTGCAAATGGGGCGTGCGTGTCTGGGTATGACGAAATGCTGACCGCGTCTGGCTGACTCTCAGCCAGAGCCGTTGGCATGTCGCTGTACTCGGGATAGGTTCCGCCGAGTTCACGGTTGAGGGCTTCGCGCGACCCCAGCGAGCGGGTGCAAATCCCCACAATCTCAAAGCCGTCAAGCTGATGGTAGGCCCGTGCGTGAGAACGGCCCATGTTACCGGCGCCAATACATAGAATTCGGATCGGTGAACTCATAAAACCTAGTATTCCGTTCGATAGCTACGGCTGACCAATTTATTGGCATCCTCATTATTGGTAAAGCGCATGGCATCCCCGTCCCACAGCAAGTTTTTTCCAGGGAAGCGATTGCCGAGTGAGCCAAGCAATACGCCTGCCGTCAATTTCGAAGCGTAGTCGAATCCCGCGCTGCACCTTCCTTGACCCATGGCGGCATCCACCCATTCATGATAATGGTTTACGTTCTCCAGTTTTGGTTTGGTTATCGAACGAAGAAGGTCGCGAGGCAAGGGCTGGGGTGCACTCCCATGCGGGAGGAGCATGCGTTTGCCATCTTCTCCGATACACATGGCGCCCTGAGAAGGCAACATCTTACCGCCTTCAAGCTGAAGGTCTGGATTCGTCTGCGCCTTCGCATTGGGCGCATAGCCTCCATCAAACCACGTCAGTTCCACGGTGTCGGTGGTATATTTTGTGCCGGGAAACACAAACTCGACGATGTTCTTGGTCGGATGTGAATCGTTATTCGGTTCGCGACACGTCACCTTCACGGAGCTGGGAAAGCCGAGATTCAACGCGGTGTACGAAATGTCCAAGATGTGCACACCCATGTCCCCCATCGTCCCGCAACCAAAGTCTAGAACTTTTCGCCAATTCGCGGGATGGTATTTGCCATTGAGATAGGGGCGCTCCTTGGCAGTACCCAGCCAAAGGTTCCAGTCAAAACCATCAGGGATGGGGTCGGAACCGGTATTGCGTGGCGCATCGTCCCCCCATTTCTTACTGGACCAGACATAGACCTTGCTTACCTTTCCGATGATTCCCTGCTGCAGGAAATCTACCGTAATACGATTCCCAATGGTCGAATGAAGTTGAATAC
>JAPKCZ010000290.1 GCA_028822745.1 Kiritimatiellia bacterium
TTATCGCCGACTATCTTTACGACCTGTCCCAAACCTACAGCTCATTTTACCAGAACGTGCCCTTCCTGAAAGCGGAAGAGGGGCTTCGTGAAAGCCGTTTGCGTTTGTGTGCGGGCGTGGGTGCGGTCTTGCGTCATGGACTTGGTTTACTTGGTATCGAAACACCGGAACGAATTTAGCTGGGCGTGCCTCACGTGCAGCAGTACGCGGGCGACGATAAGATTTTTGAAAATAGAGAACACAAATAGAAGAGGGAAATCATGCTTGTAGTCATGCAACAAGGCGCGTCCAAAGCAGAAATCGCAGAGGTCGAAAGTCTGATTGATGGAATGGGGTACAAACCTCACTCGATTAGTGGTGTCGAACAAACCGTTATCGGGTGTATCGGCGATGAACGCGGCAAAACACGTCTGCAGTCGCTGGAGACGCAGGCTGGCGTTGCCCACGTCATCCCAATTCTGAAGCCTTATAAACTGGCCGGAACGGAATTGCGTAAAGAAAAAACCCGCATCGAAATCGCACCGGGTGTGGTTGTCGGCGACAATAAGATCCCGATCATGGCCGGGCCATGTAGTGTCGAAGGTCTCGAGCCCATCTGCGAAGCTGCCGAATTCGTCAAAGCGTGTGGTGGCACGATGCTGCGCGGCGGCGCCTACAAGCCCCGCACCTCGCCCTACAGTTTCCAGGGCTTGCAGGAAGATGGACTCAAGATGCTTGCCGAAGCGCGTGAGCGCACGGGCCTTCCTGTTGTGACGGAAGTCATGAAGGAATCCACGGTCGACTTGATCTGTAAGTATGCCGATGTCCTTCAGGTTGGGACACGTAACATGCAGAACTACGATCTGCTCAAAGCGATCGGGCAGACCCGCAAACCGGTTCTTCTCAAGCGTGGCATGGCGAGCACGATCAGCGAATGGCTGATGTCGGCCGAATACATCATGTCGCAAGGCAACATGGAGGTTATTCTCTGTGAACGCGGTATCCGTACCTTTGAAACGGCCACGCGCAACACCCTGGACCTGAAAGCGGTTCCTGTGTTGAAGCATGAAACGCATTTGCCAGTGGTTGTCGATCCAAGCCATGGAACAGGACACTGGAATTACGTTGAGGACATGGCTCTCGCTGCGGTTGCCGCTGGCGCCGATGGCTTGATGATTGAAGTTCACCAAAACCCGGCCGAAGCATGGTCGGATGGCGCTCAGTCGCTCAACGCAGCGAATTTTGGCGAACTCGTCAAAAACGTGCGTCGCGTGGCTGAAGCCGTAGGACGTACAGTGTAATATGATCCGAAAGCGTCCAAAAACCATCATTAAAGAGCGCTCATCGCATACCGTCTCGCGTAAAGATATCGACGAGAATGCGGTCAACGTCCTCTATCGTCTCACACGAAAAGGCTACACGGCCTATCTCGTTGGCGGAGGCGTTCGCGATTTGCTGCTCGGGCGTAAGCCCAAAGATTTTGACGTGTCGACCGACGCCCGACCACGCCAGATTCAGCGCTTGTTTCGCACGGCCTATCTGATCGGTCGCCGCTTCCGGTTGGTGCACGTGAAATTTGGCGATGTCGTCATTGAAACGAGCACGTTTCGTTGCCAGCCGGATCCGGCTGCGCAGGAGGATGACGGTTCGCTGTATCACCACAGCGACAATACTTACGGCACGCCCGAAGAAGATGCGCGTCGTCGCGATTTTACGATCAATGCGCTCTTTTACGACATTAAGACTTTCAGTGTGATTGACCACGTCGGCGGGTTGCGCGACCTCGATCGCGGAATCGTCCGATGCATCGGTGATCCGGATGTGCGTTTCCAGGAAGATCCTGTGCGTATGTTGCGCGCCGTACGCTTCGCTGCACGCCTCGGCTTTACGATTGAGCGCAAGACGCTCAAATCAATTACCAAGTATCGCGACCATATTTCGATCACGCCTGCTGCGCGTCTCCTTGAAGAGGTGTATCGCCTCTTTCCCTTCCAGTCCGGCAAACGCGCGATGAAGTTGCTCCATGAAACACGCCTGCTGCGCGCCATGATGCCCGAACTTGATACCTTTCTGAAACGCGGTAACAACGCGCTTTTTTGGAAATGTCTTGAGGCCTTGGACGAACTGGGGGATGACGCGGGAACGCCACCCAATCCGGCGTTGATCTTCAGCGTGCTTGTCTATCCTGAGTATAAAAAAATCATTGAGCGAGAATCCGCCAAGCATGGTCGCGTGGATGATCTGCAAATTGCCCGTGATGTCATGGCGCCCTTCGTGGAACGCCTCAAGCCACCACGGCGCGTCTTTTTTGATACGATTCACATGCTGGCCGGCCAGAAGCGTTTCCAATCGGATCGCCGTCATGGCTCGCCGGAACGCTTCGCCGCGCATCCCAATTTTCCTGAGAGCTTAGCGCTACGCGAAGTTATCGTGATGGCCGAAGGTGGGGATCTGGATGAGATTGCGGAATGGAAAGTTTTGCTGGAGAAAGTGCAGCCGGCTGAGAAGCGGGCCGAACGTGAACGTGAGCGACGGCCTCGCCGTCGTCCGCGACGTCGTAAACCTACCCGCGATGGCAAACCCGGCGGCAAGCCCCATTCCAAAAACACATCGTCCGACAAGCGAGAAAAACCTTCTTCTGATTAAGCACGTCATCTCATTCGGACTCCGACTATGAAGAAGCACCGCCGTCATCCAGGGCCGTCCCGTGGGACGAATCAGAACATACTTTTCGGTCAGCAGCCCGTCCACGAGGCGCTGCGCGCTGGGCGTCGCGTGATCAATCGTGTTTTCTTGCTGACCGGACGGTCGGACACGAATCAAATGCGCAACATCGAGACGCTCGCCAATGCCGCACGCATTCCCATTGAGCAGGTTGAAGCCGAGTGGATGGAGCGACAATGCGATGGCGGCAATCATCAGGGCGTTGCTGCCGATGTGGCTGGTTTTCCGTACAGCAGCATGGATGAAATTCTGGCAGCGGCACGAAAAGCCGAAGAAGATCCGCTTGTCCTCTTTCTGGATCATATCCAGGACCCACAGAACCTTGGTGCGGTCTTGCGCGTGGCCTGCTGCGCAGGTGCGCATGGCGTTGTCATTCCTTCCAATCGAGCGGCTGGCGTGACGCCGGCCGCCTCACGTGCCTCCGCTGGGGGTGCTGAGCACGTACGCGTGGCCTGCGTTACCAATCTTGTGACGAGCATACGAACATACAAAGACGCCGGCGGATGGATCTACGGGCTGGATGCACGCGAGGGTGCCGTGCTGTACACCGAGACGGATCTCAAAGGCCCAGTGGGTCTGGTTGTGGGCGGCGAAGGTGTCGGTCTCGGCCGCCTCGTCGGTGAAACCTGCGATGGCCTGATGCGTTTGCCAATGTCTGGTGTGTTGGATTCGCTCAATGCCGCAACCGCTGCGGCAATCGCCACCTATGAAGTGCTGCGCCAACGCGCTTTGGCCTAGAACGAGCCGTTGACACCACGACGCACGCGAAACCCCGCCGCAGGGATCGACGGCGTTTACGGTGACGTTGACGACGTCGTCAGGCTCGCTTGCGCTTCTTGGCTGCCGGCTTCTTGCGTGAGCGTCCTTTGGCGGCAGGTTTGGATGGTTTGCGCCGAGGCTTCTTCTTGCGTGCAGGCCGCCGACGACTTTTTCGACGCTTTTTTGTTTTCTGAGCCATCACAGGAGCCGTGGCGGCGGGATCATCGGAAAGGGCTAGCAGTAAGCCGATACATAGCATGGCCACGATGAAGTTTGATCCGCCGTGACTGATGAAGGGCAAGGGCACACCTGTCATGGGCAGAGCTTTGGTGACGCCTCCGATGTTGAGCACCGTCTGGATCGCCATCACGCTGACCAGTCCGATGGCCAGGATGCGCGCGAAGGGTTCCTTGCGCGAGCCGGCAATGATGAAGCATTCGCGCCATAAGAGCAGGTAGCAGAGAATGATCAGGCCGC
>JAPKCZ010000291.1 GCA_028822745.1 Kiritimatiellia bacterium
GCTACGTTGCCTCTAATTATATTACTTCGGCTGAATTGATTGATTCGGGTTATGCAGGGATTCGACTCCCAAACAGTGCGAAGCGTAATATTGTCGAGAACAACTTCATTGAGAATCATGGGCGCGGGGTCTTCATCCTCTCTTCTTCTGAGGATAACATTGTCCGAAATAACACTGTGAAGAACACTGCCTATCAAGGAATTTTCATTCAGTCATCCGATAATGTGCTCGAGGGGAACACAATCATAGACGCGGGAGATGAGGCTATCTATGTGGTCAATGCTGACGCCAAATCGTCGCCAACTCCGTCAATAGCAGATAATAACCGAATCCTAAGGAACGTCATCTATGATACGAGAAAGCACGATGCCTCCCGCTTCAACGGTCTGCAAATCCTCTCGCGCAACAATATCGTCAAGGGCAATAGCGTATCGATGACGTACGGACGTAAGTTCAAGGATGTAAAGGCTGATGCGGGAAACAAAGATATTGATAATGTATACAAGGAATAAGTGCGACATCAAAGGGCTAGATAGACTCCTTGATACAGCACTTGGTTTAACACTCGGCACCGTCGCGTGTGGCCTCTTGCAAGACACTGCCCGAAACGTTATATGTTAAGATCTGGTTCAGGACGTTCGGGAGGAGGATGATCACCGTGAAACAGAGTAAACCCAATATCATATACATACTTGCAGATGATATGGGGTATGGGGATATGGGATGCAACAATCCCGACAGCAAAATCCCGACCCCGAACTTGGATCACCTGGCCGATCAGGGCATGCGCTTCACCGATGCGCATGCAGCATCAAGCCTCTGTACACCCAGCCGCTACAACGTGCTTACGGGGCGCTATGCGTGGCGAACCCGTCTCAAGCGCGGCATTGTGTGGGAATGGGACTCCCCCCTTATTGAGCCCGACCGTCTGACGGTCGCGAGTTTGCTGAAAGCACAGGGGTACGCAACCCACTGTATTGGCAAGTGGCACCTAGGCTGGGATTGGATGACGGTGGATGGACAACTGGCAGGCCCACAGCTTCCTTTTGGCCAACAGAATCGTGAGATCCAAGAGCAACGTCATGAGATGGGGTATCAGATTGACTATGGTCACCGCATCGGAGGCGGCCCGATTGACAGAGGGTTCGACACCTATTTCGGGATTGATGTTCCCAATTTTCAGCCCTATACGTGGTTTGAGAATGCGCATGTCACCATCGCCCCCAGCGTCATGAAGCCGGATTCGATGTATGGCCATCCAGGGCTCATGGTCCCTGATTGGTCGCTCGAAGCAGTCGTCCCCGAGCTTACACGCCGTGCCGTCTCATTGATTGAGGATGCCGAGGAACCATTCTTCCTTTACTTACCGCTTACTTCCCCGCACGCACCCATCGTACCGAATGCACCGTTTAGAGGAATGAGCAAGGCCGGCAAGTACGGTGATTTTGTGTGCGAAGTCGACTGGCTGGTGGGAGAGGTCATGAGCGCGTTAGATCGTTCCGGAAAAGCCGACAACACGCTTCTGATATTCACAAGCGACAACGGACCGGAATCCGGAGCCGCCGATTATGAGGGCGCCTACGAGCTTGCCCGTAATACCGGCCACTACAGCATGGGACAATGGCGTGGCGCCAAGAGAGATATATGGGAAGGCGGCCATCGTGAGCCCTTCGTCGCGCGCTGGCCGGGTGCAATTCCAGCAGGCACTGTCTGCGAGCAACTCGTTTGCCTTGGTGACTTGGTCGCCACCTGCGCGGAGATCACTGGTGCAACCTTGCCAGAGAATGCGGGCGAGGATAGCGTCAGCATGCTCCCCTTACTCAAGGGAGAGACGGAACAACCTACACGAACGCATTTGCTGCATCACAGCGGCAGCGGAAACTTCGCGATTCGAAGCAACGACTGGGTTCTGATAGACGCCCCAAGTGGGGGTGACGTTCAGGAGCCCGATTGGTTTAAGGAGGAACGGGGCTACTCGTCGGATGATTACCCCGGAGAACTTTTCCGGTTAAGTGTGGACTGTACGGAAAAGGAAAACCTATACGGTAAACATCCTGAGGTCGTTGAGCAGTTATCAGAAGTGCTTGCACGTGCCAAGAAAGACGGTGCCGGAGCAGGCGGATCAGCAATAAATGGATCTTATGAATCCGAATGAATTGCCGAACAAGCCGGATGCAAAGCGACGGATTACAGCCACGCGTGAACGGCAACATTGGACGGACAGATGAAGAAAGATAGAATATGCATAGCAGCAAGTTAAGAGGCAGCGACTTCAAGATCGTCTCGCGCGGCAAAGCTCTCCCTCATGCAGCGTTTTTTTCGTCGGCTCGGGAGACGGACCGTGTCGGTGTCATCAGCCCTGATGGGGTTGAGGGAATCGGCGCTATCACCCTACTCATGGCGTACGTAACGGCGTTTTATGATCGCTACCGCGAACGTACTTCAGAGTTTTTTGCTTACCCGGATTTTTTCACGTTTCAGCGGCAAACGCCCTGTGCCAACTACAGCATGTGCGACATCTGGCCAGAACGGAAGAACGTGCATGTTCCACAAGATACTCAGCAGACTATCGAGTCAATTGTGGATCGAGGCGTGACCGTGCTGCTTGTTCCGGACAAGGACCCGTGTGAGGTCGTCATCGCCCCTGTAGACCTGGAGAGCGCCAAACGCAACATCAGGCGCTGCTTCGCCTATTCCGAAACGGGCACAACGGAATCGTCTAATCTTACCGTGGAATGTCACAGTCATCTGCTTCGCGACTATGCGCTGGCTGTGCTCGACTCGGTACCTGCTAAGGAATCTGTGCAAAAATGCCGGGGCAAATGTCTGGAGCGAATGTCTAGCGATACGTTGAGTCAATCATTCCGCGAGATAGAACTGAATGAAGCCTTGAGCATGATCTGATTCAGGCAAACTGCTGACTCTGAATATCACGGTCTGCAGGAAAACGGTGCGCGTCGCACGCGGACAGATGGTTCTTAAGTTGACGCGATTGCGCGGAACGCGGGGCAAGCCGGGACGGGGCCGCGCTACTGACCGTGGGATCGGGGTCTGAGTGGCACTAAGATAAGCCACTGATTCATGCCGAGCGGCTGGCAAAGCGCCATGTGTGTGAGTGAGTGGGTATGTGAGTGAGAAACATTGCAACGTGATTGCCTTTTCTCTTCTTTCCCACACACTCACATACTCACACACTCACATACTTCTGCCCAGGCCTCCATCGCCTCTGTTTGTCAAAAAGTATATCACAAAACCCAAAATGTCCATTGTACGGCCCCTTTGAGAGACATACCTTTACATGTTACGGGAATAACTGGGCGTCGAAGGCGTTAGGGACTAGGCGCTGGGGACTAGGAATTAGGAGCTAGGAATTAGGGACTAGGAATTCCTAGCGCCTAGCGCCTAACGCCTAACGCCTGATATTAGCCCCACAACTGGGGCAGATTTCTTGACAGAAGCCAAACCTCACCAATGAGAAATACAATGAGAAGTACAATGAAAATTTCACTACGGCACGCGCTTATTCTGATTCTGGCAGTGAGCGGTGCAGCCGCCGAGGCGAAGACGGGTGTCAATCTCGCGCCGGTCGCGGAACCGTCGACCTCCCGCATATCGCGAGATACGTCGCTGGCGGCGCTCCACGACGGGTACGCCCCCAAGGTCTCCCATGATCGCAGCAAGGGAGCGTACGGCAACTGGCGGCCCCAAGGCACCCAATGGGTCCAGTACGACTGGACGGCCCCCGTCAGCACACGCAAGATCGATGTCTTCTGGTGGGATGATCAGCGCGGCGTCCGCCTGCCCACGGCCTGCCGCTTGCTCTATTGGGACGGCAAGGGTTTTGTCCCGGTCAGCAATCCCTCGGGCCTGGGGTTGGCTAAGGACACGTTCAACACGACCACGTTCGACGAGGTCCGCACGTCCAAGCTCCGCC
>JAPKCZ010000292.1 GCA_028822745.1 Kiritimatiellia bacterium
CTAGGTCGTTGGCGAATTCACAACCAATCAATCCGGCGCCGATGATCGTAATACGCTTGGGACTGTCGCCCAACGCGTCGCGAAACTGCCCGTAGTCCTCCAAATCGTTGACCTGCAAAACCCCGTCGACACCATCCCCTTCTAGAGGCAGATTGATTTGATCCGCCCCCAGGGCGAGCACAAGTTTATCGTACTTCACGTCGCCGTTTGAGGTCGACACGAGTGACTGGTCGCGGTGGATGGCAGTAATCTCAACACCCGTCTCAATGGTCGCGCCGAACTCTTCCGCGGCCGCCTCGGGTGTTTTCATGGCCAGCGCGTGGGCATCTTTGCCTTTGGCAATGGCGTTGGACAACATGGGTTTGGAATACGCTCTGCCGCTGTCACGCGTCAGAATATGGATTCCAATATCTGCGTCGATTTTCCGCAATTCACGAGCCAGCGTGTAGCCACCCAACCCGCTTCCAACAATGACGACGTTCGCTATATTTTCCACCAATGCATTCCTTTGTAATGTTCGTGTGTTTCGTCTAAATCTGCTCTTCAAGTATCAACTCAATCGCTTCGATGGCTTCGTCCCAATTGCGCAGCGCGATAAGGTCTTGCGTCAACTGTTCGCGACGTGTCGCATCGGTTTTACTGATTTCCGCGTCCGGAATGACGTGCAACGCCGCACGGTCGCGCTTCAACTTACGTCGCCATAGATCAAGAATGATGTCGCGAATGACGTCGGTTCGCGAAAACGCCTCACCCTTGACCTTCATGGGAGCGTCGAGAACGGATGTCGACAGCCGTTGCAGGCTTTCCGAGATTTCGCCAATTTCGGCCAATACACCCATGACAGGTTCACCGGATTCGGCCGAACGCACGCACGCGGTAGCCAAACGTCGGCAGTCCACGCTATTGAGCACATCAAAGGGAAGGTAGCGCTTCACCTCGGCCAGCACGGCCGCGTCGTTATCCAATTGTGCAAGAAATTCGCACAGGGCCACTTCGGTTCGCGGGGCAGCAGCATTGGGCCCTGGAGGCGGTTGTGGCGCTGCGCGCTGTCCAGATCCGGGTCGTACCGGTCTGGCATCGCCTTGCGCAGCAGGCCGTCCGTGGGGAGCTTGTTCGGCTTGCGGTGCACGTAGAGGAACCGGCTTGACGGACTTCATATCGGCGCGCAAGGCAGCCACAGAAACATTCAGCCGCTCGGCGGCCTCCTGCAACAGCTGCTCTTTCTGCACTTCTTTGCTCGCACGCGCAATCGTTTGGAGAACCGCGCTAGCCACACGCAGGCGCCCGCCTCCACCGGCGTTGCGCTCGCGCTCGCGTTCGGAAAGGACCTCGATCTGGAACGCCACGCTGGACCCTGCGCAATCCAAAACGGCGCGCAGGGCGGCGGCCCCTTTTTCGCCAATCAGCGAATCCGGATCATGGCCGGGCGGCATGCGTACGACGCTCACTTCGAATTCGAACGCGATCAACAGACCGGCCGTTTTCATGGCGGCGTCCTGCCCCGCCGAGTCGGCGTCGAAAAGTAATTTTACACTGTCAGCGTAGTGGCGTAAGGCACGTGCATGATCTTCGGTAAACGCCGTCCCCTGCGCGGCCACAGCGGTATCAAAGCCTGCCATGTGACATTTAATGACATCAATCTGTCCTTCGCACAGAATCGCTTCGCGCGCTTCAACAATAGGCCGGCGTGCACGATTCAGGCCATACAGCACGCGACTCTTTCGAAACAGAGGCGTTTCCGGGCTGTTTACATATTTAGCGCCGCGAGCCTCATCCGTCAGGGTTCGGCCGCTGAAGCCGATCACGCGGCCCTGCCCGTCATGGATCGGAAACATGAGGCGATCACGAAACCGGTCGTAGTGCTTATTTCGCGCGTCAGGGCGATCCGATGCAACAACAAGGCCACACGCCTCAAGATCCTCAACGCTGTACTTATGCTTAGCACCCCAGCGCAAAACGGCATCCCAGCTGTCGGGCGCATAGCCGATCAAAAACTCCTCAGCCACGGCGCCACCCAAGTCACGCGAACGCACATACTCGCGAGCGTGCTGTGCCGCCGGAATGTCGTTCAGGCAACGTTGGTAAAACCGACTGAGCTCTTCATGAATTTTAAGCAAGGTGCGCTTGTTGGGACCATCGGACGTTCCTTCTTCCAGCTCAATCGGTATCCCGGCGCGCTCGGCCAACATGCGAACGGCGTCCATAAACTCGACACCTTCATGCCGCATAATGAAACCAAATGCGTCACCCCCTTCACCACAGCCAAAACATTTGAAGCTCTGGCGCTGGGTGTTGATGCTAAAGGACGGCGTCTTCTCTTTATGAAAGGGGCAGAGTGCTTTGAAATTAGTACCCGCTCGCTTAATCGTGATGTAAGAACCGATCAGCTCGGAAATTTCATTGCGGAAGCGAATTTCTTCCAGCGTCTGTTTTGGAACAATCTTGGGCATGCTTTCAGAACACAGTTTTGCGGTCCATCCGCCGGCCAATGTCAATGCCGGTTGCGGTCGATCAGGCGCGTTACTGCTCGAGGTTCTTCAGCCAGGCTTCGGCGCGATTGCGTGAAGCCACATCGTTTGCGTACTTGGATGCGTTTTCAAAATGCGTCCGCGAGGATGCGAAATCCCCGTTCTCCCAATGCAGTAACCCCAGCATAAAATGCGCTTTTGCGTATTTCGGATCCAGTTTCAACGTGCGCTGCGCGGCTGAAATGGCCGGGCCTGTTTCTTTCATTTCACGCAGCACGACGGCCATCATATAATTGGCTTTCAGCATGGACGGATCAAGTTTGAGTTCCGTTTCAAAAGCACGACGTGCTTCTTTGGCCTTGCCCATTTCTTTGTAAGCCAGCCCCAGGTTGTAGGCAACGAGCTTCAACTTGGGATCCACCTCCATGGTTTTCTTGTAGTGCAGGACGGCGGCGGGCCAATCCTTATAGGTGTGCGCGGTCATGGCCATTTTCCAATGCGCCTGTGCCGATTTGGCTGAGCGTGCCGGACGTGCGGATTCCCGGACAGCAACCGTCCGCGGTGGCGGATCAACCGGGGCGACGGCATCGGACGTGTGCGCAACAGAATCTGCATCAGAATCGCTTTCATCCTCGGGTTCGACATCAGCGGTTCGCGTGTCCGCGGGCGGTTCGGGCTTCGGCGCAACAACACGCGGTGCAGCCGTGTTGACGCGGGCGGCGGGCGGCGGAGCGTCTGCGTCAGAAGGGCGCGTCGGCGGTTGGCGAAGTTGGCGTAATTGTTCAAGCGCCGCCCCGGCACGTGGGCCGTTACGATTGGAGGCCGCATAACGTGCGAAATAGCTTTGTGCGGCGGGCTTGTCCTTCGCCTCGATCAGCGAATAGACGCCAAGATTATAAAGGGCGGGTCCGTAGTTTGGGTCTTCCTTTAACGCGCGTTTGAGTAGCGCCTCGGATTTGGAAGCATCCCCGGCCTCATACTCCACGAGGGCCAGATGCGTCATAATCCGGGCCTGGTTCTGCGCGTTTTTGGCCGCACGTTCAAGAGACATGCGCGCATCATCATAACGGTCTGCGTCGATGAAAACATGCGCCAACAGCTCCTGCGGTCTCGGATCTGTACCGTCCAAATCACTCGCCAGGCTCAGCGCGTCGATCGCGCGTGAGGTATCGCCATGCTTCCAATAGGCCACCCCAAGGTTGCAGTACGCTGCCGCGCTGGTGGGCTGACGCTGTGCGGCCTTTTTCAGATGCACGACCGCGGCCTCGAACTCCCCGCCCCGCAAGCGGGCCAACCCGGTTTGCATGTGAAAATCAAATGCGGTTTCGCGACCACAGCCCAACGGCGTCAGGATCGCGAGCAAAAGGCCGGCCCCGAGCGCGCGCGCGAGCCAATTTTGCGATGTTTGCTTATGTTTTGACGGTATTTTACGCGCGTTGGACATGTCAGCCCT
>JAPKCZ010000293.1 GCA_028822745.1 Kiritimatiellia bacterium
CAACACAGTCCTGCAGGAGACTTGTGCCGCGTTCGCGTTGATTGCTATGCGCGAAGCGGTGCAGGGGGACATGATGGAGTACTCCTACCAAATCCGTTTGCTAGACCCCTCTTATCAGTCAGACGTCATTGATCGCCTGCACGAAATTGACGATGTTGCCGGGGCAAACCTGCTCCTACAACGCACCACCGTGGAACTTTAACAGACAACACATCGGAAAAATTCGTGTCACTGCGAGATCAAAACACATTTCATCGCCCAAAGGCCATGTGGCACCCGCGTATGATGTTGCGCCGTCTGCTGAACAGCTGGCCTTTTTTCGTATGGCTGGCCGGTATCGCGCTTGTTGTCGTCCTCTATGAACACACCGGCACAGTCAATAGCTTTAACGGTGTCGTAGAAACGGTCGAAGAACCCATCGCGCCTCTCGAAACCGCGCGCGTCCTGAAAATCAACGTCCGCGAGGGACAACGCGTCAAAGCCGGTGACATTCTCGCCACGATGGACACCTCAGTCATCGACGCACGCATCGCTATCGAGCAAGCACAGATCGCCGAAGCCGCGGGCTACCTGCATGATTACCAACAACGCCTGCTAGAATTTGTGCGCGACTTCGAAGATTCTGTTCAAGACGCCGCTTTTGATCTGGAAAACCAAGCATGGAACCAGCGTCGGGATGAGGCGGAACTGGCCGCCCTTCAGTCCATCTACGAGGATTTCAAAGTATTGCGCGACCAAAACCTGATTGGTGAACGTGAATTGGCCAACATCCGCCCACGCATCGTCGCACTCGAACAAACCGTCAACGCCTATTCCTCAATTATTGCATTGCACTCCAACCGCCTCGTCAACGCGCACGAGGACCGTAGCGAGATGCAGCGCATGTTGCTAAGCAGTGGCGGAGAAGAAAGTAGCAGCGATGACATACGCGAAAGCCTGCTGGCCGCCATTATTAAACGTTCCGAGGCCAACGAGGCAATTTTCAAGACGATTAATGAACGACGTGATCTACAACTCGAAAACTACATCCTGGCGGCAGCGCGCGATGGCATCGTCTCGCGTGTTTTCCATCAACCGGGAGACGTCGTTCAGGCAGGCGACGCGATTTTGCGTATCGTCGAAGAAACTCCGAAGCGTGTGATCGGCTTTTTGCCCGAAGTTTACCTCGGCGAAATCAACGCAGGTGACGAAATGCGTATTTGGGAAATGTCGCGGGCAAACGTCAGTTACCCTTCAACGGTTCTAGCGATCGCCCCAGAAGTGCGAGCCTTGCCCGGACGCGTCAGCCCGATTCGCGACCAAGGTGTCCGCGGACGCAATGTCATCATGCAGATCAACGGCGAGCACCACCTTGTACCAGGACAGACGGTACGCATCACACTGGAATCCGCACCACTTTTAGAACGCGTCAGAGATCTGTTTCGATAAACAGATACGCACTCTAATCTTGCGAAACACGGCGGCCTAAGGTATTTCATTCCCTATGCAAAGCCCTTCCCCATTTCACACCCAGCGACCTTGCGGCATGCTTGCGCTCGCCGCAATGAGCTGCGCCATGTTGCTATCCTCTTCGTGCACACGCCTGGATCCCAACATTGTGTCCAGACTCGAGGGCGTCAACGAGGTCGCTGGACGACAGCTCCCCAGAATACACACGGGTGCCCTGTCCGCCGATCAAGCTATCGAAAGAGCCATTTCGCGCAGCACGCGTGTTCTTGAACTGGTGACATCCGTTGACATTGCCTCGAAAGAACGCCTCGCAGCGCGCGATCTACGCGACCCCGAGCTTCGACTTTCCTATGGCGAAAGCGAAGGGGAATCGGCTCGCGCAACGCAGTCCACGGATACGGAACTTGCAGGGATTACGGGTTTCGGCACCGAAACGGGCACCATTGAAAACGAAGGCAGCCAATATCGCGTTGGCGTTCGCTTCTTTATCCCAAATCCTTTTGAGCGACGTGCACGTGAATCCGCACAGACCGCCAACATCTATGCCCGCGTCGCCGACCTCTATCAGGCGCAATGGGATATCGCGATCGACGTCCGAAAGCTTTTCGCAACCGTTCGCTATCTCGAAGAAGACATTTCGACACTCAGCAAGCTCACCGACATTTACTCCGATGTGCTGGAACGCGAACGCAGTAGGCTCGATAAAGGCGTCGGCGGCTTGGACAACGTGATGACGGCCTCGCGACGATTTTTGTCCATCCTTTCCAGTCGCGATCAACTCATCAGGGAGCAGGAAGCCCGTCTTCGCGACTTGGCGATCCTGGTCTCCGTTTCCGCGTCGTCCATACAGCTCACGCCAGACGATACGCCATTGAACGCCGATATCGTTTACAATTGGAAAACGCCCCAATTGGTGACCCTTGCTACAGTACATCGCGAAGACCTCATCGCCCGCGCATGGCTCACACGGGCCGCCGAAGCGCGCTACAAAGCGTCCCGTGCCGCGAACGTCCCCTGGCCCAGCCATGTGCAGGCCAGTTATAGCGAAAGCGAGTCCGAAGGAACGCGTTCTTTCAATGGCAGCGAACTCGACCCAACCAAAAACCGGACACAGCACTCACAGAGCTCCAGCACCGATGACGGTGATGGTGAGGCCTGGCGAATTGATGCCGCCATCAGTCTGCCTATTTTCTCATGGGTCAGCCATGCCAGTGACGTACGTGAAGCCGAATTACGTCAGGCGCGTGCTCTCGAAGCTCACACCATCGAACGCGTGCAGCGCGACGTCAAACATGCGATCGAAAGGGTTCACTCCGCGCACGAAGCCAAGCGCCGGTTCGATGAGCAGACACAGGCCTTGATTGGCGAAATTCGCCGCACGGTCGAGAGGGGCGCCATCGCCGTGCTCGACGACGTGGATGTCGCCCGCCTGAAAGAAGAACTGCTCAACGCACGTCGTACGCGTCAACGCGCAGAACACGACCACACCTTGTCGCTGATTCAACTGGAGAAAGCAATGGGGCTTCGACTGGAGACCATTGACGGCAGACTTGGCGGCGTCACGCCCTGAGGCAATGACACGCGCTTAGACATCAAGCGTTCGGAGGAACGCGAGCAGGTCCGCGCGCGTGTCGTCACGTTCCAATCCGAAAATTAGATTGGTTTTGATGAAGTCCAATTTATTGCCAACATCATAACGCTGACCATCCATACGCAACGCATAGCCGTCGCGTTCGCGCAAAAGCAATTGAATGGCATCCGTCAGCTGGATTTCGCCACCTTTGCCGGTGGGTGTTCGTTCAAGCGCGTCAAACATAGCACCCGGCAGGATATAGCGTCCCGCAATGATCATGGATGAAGGAGCATCCTCAACGGCTGGTTTTTCGACCATCTCCGTAATACGAAACGTGTCCGGCGCCACTTCATCGCCGCCGACGACGCCGAAAGCGGAAACGTGAGCGGCAGGAATCTCCTGCACGCCGATCACGGTCTCACCATATTGCTGATACACATCAAGAAGTTGTTTCGTCACAGGACGTGGCCCACGTGTGATGGTGTCGCCCAGCAATACCGCAAAAGGCTCATCGCCAACATACGACTTGGCACGTAGCACCGCGCCACCCAGTCCGTTGCGATCGTGCTGCCAGACGTAGTGAATGTTTGCCATCTCGGCCAGAGCACGCATTGCCGCAAGGGTCGATTCATCCCCCTTCTCGGCCAGACGGTGCTCGAGATCGTCGCTGCGACTGAAATGCTCTTCGACGGCGAGCTTGCCTTTACCGATAACGAGCAGAATGTCCTCGATACCCGAGGCCACAGCCTCTTCGACGACATATTGAATCACGGGCTTATCGACGACAGGCAGCATCTCCTTAGCCTGAGCCTTCGTGGCTGGCAGGAACCGTGTTCCAAACCCGGCCGCCGGAATGACGGCCTTGCGAACCTGAGCTGCAGTGTTACTCATCAAGCA
>JAPKCZ010000294.1 GCA_028822745.1 Kiritimatiellia bacterium
CCCAGCCCTCACGAAGAAGTCATCGAGGTAATTTGTCCAACCTCGGTTCATTCGTGGCTTATGACACGGAGTCAGGGCCTCCTGCATGGATACAGCAGCAGGCAGGGGCGCGCGAGCGGCATGACAGAGATGGCACAGGCCATTGTCACCGTATTCCTGCGCCAGACAGCAACCTGGTCCTACCATGGCGCCACAGTTGCAGCACTGCACTAATCTGCCTGGCTTTTTGCTGCATCCACACTGGCAACGGCACCTGTGCCGCTTTCCAAAGGTAGTGACTGGGAACGTACCTACTCCCTCGAACTCCGGATCAACGCAGCGCTGCAGCAATGCGAAGCCTTCGGAAGTTCGGATGAAGATCATACGGAATGGCATCCCTGGCGGCGCGGCAGGCACGCACAGGGGACCTCCCTTCAACACCACCCGCTTAGCCTTGACGTCTAGACCCGACGGAATGGTTCGCGCACTCGCGGCCAGAACAAGGCTACGAGCAACGCGCAACAAACGGCCATGGATGACTAGCGTATCAAAACCGTCAGAGCGCGAAGAGACGCCCTGCACAACGGCAGCTACCAGCGCAGCATCAAAGTCGGCGTCGTCTTCAGCATCTTGAGATAACCAAGGGTGCGGGCCAAGCTCCTTTGCATCGCCACGAATACACTTTCCACAACGCGGCAAGATCAGAGCACGCAAACCAAAGAGCAAGAACCCGTTGAAAAGGCTTCTATGCTGCGCGGCTGTTGGCTCATCATCTTCGCAACCTCCTCGCCAATGCTGTCGACAAGAACCGTCTGCGTGACATTGGCAAACTCAGCGTCTAACGCTGAAGTAGGATGCTTCCTCCGTAGGATACCACCTGGACAAGAACTGCGAAACGGCTCAGCAGTCGGCACAACCTCAGGCATTGCTTCGAACAGCAGCTTCGCCGGCACAGACTTGTGGACGGCCGGTTCAACAGCAAAGATCCCACGCACGGAATGCCAGGCACGAGACAGCTCAGGTCCTTCTTCCGGCTGAACAGCACGGGTGAAGAGAGACGCTTCGACGGCTCTGGCTTGGCGTAACGCAAGAGCGATAACGCCACCTTGGTCGAAACCCACAACGATGTTCGGCTGCAGGCGCTTGACACTTTCCATCACGTCAGCAACACCAGTCGTCGCATCACGGCGGACGAGGCTCTTGGCCTTCGTGGACTTGAGCTGGTACCCGAGCAATGCTTCAAAGTACAACTCACCAAACGAATCATCAGGTAGCGGCGGAAGCGCACGCACAAGCCCGAAACTGACGTACGGCACGGTCGACTCGAGATGACGCTGAAGCCATTCTTCGTCTCGATCACGGCGGGCTTCAGAGCTGTTCCTCGGCAATACCAGCACGAGACAGCGAACATTTTGGCCACTGGACCCCACGGCTGCTGCAGCCGGTGGCTCAGGCAGCGCGCTTGATGGGATGGACCATGTGTCGAGTTCACCCTCCTCGCGATCTGAGTCAGCGAGGTCATCGACCTTGGCGTTCCGGAGCCTGGTTGCTTGGCGACGTAGCTCAGCAACATGCTCAGGGTGAGCCCTGGAGGGGCCGTCACCTAGGAGGCACGACCTACCACTGATATTGTATAAGCGAGAGCCGTCGCTCTCGATGTCCCCGATCCACCGAATCGTAGTGTAGTCGGCGTCTGGGGCCTTCACGTCGGCAATGAGCGCAGCGTGGTCCGTATAGCACGGAGTTGGTAGGCGACCGATATGCTTTCGAGCTGCGCGGCGCACCTGACGTTGGGCGTACAATTCACCTCGACGAGGATGCCAGAAGAGCTGCGACAGCGTGCTTAAACCGCTGTACTGACCAATGACTCGCAGCGCTCTTCCCCCCGCATCTAACTGGCAGATAGAACCGCCCCAACCGCTACCGCTCCAATCAGCGACCTGATAGCAAGGACGTTCGCCAGAAATGGCTGCAGTGATGTCGAGCGAGTACAAACCAATTGCCTTGCAGGCAAGCTTCTGGAGCGCTCGCTTCGCTTTCATCTGCTCGGCATCCATCGGCCAAGTGGCACCTTTGCGAAGCTGTTTCGTCAACAAAGGAAGCGCAACGACGGACTCCAAAGGCATCACTTTTCTGATCCACTGGAAGTTCCCGAGAAATCTGCGCATGGCGCTGCAGTCTTCGATAACTCCCCAGTCCTGAACCGCCTTCAAGTGACCCTCCGTGGAGGTGATGCGCTCACGGCCAACAATGTCGCCAAGTATCTCCAACTCAACTCTGGCCAAACGGCCTCGACTCTTGGTGGCACCGAGTGAGAAACCACTAACGGCGCACAAATCAAGAAAGACTTCCTGCTCCTCCAAAAGGTCAAGGAAGACAGCATCGAGGTCGGGCCAACACTCCAGCATCCACGCACGCCATTTTTCATAGTAACTCTCAGGCGGAAAATCCACGTTCAAGCACGTGCCAAGATCTTCCTCGTCGATGGCAACGTGAGCAACTTGAGCTCGGCTTATGCAGCCGGCATCTGCAGGGGCCTTCGCAACGTAGGCGGGCTCATCCTTCAGGAGTGGAATGCGCGAATCCCAGGCCGCAGCAATGATGTCACCACGTTCGATGTGGACGCTGGGCTGGTGCGCATTAAGAATCATAACATATCCTCGTGCCTCGGAATCCCACAGCGAGTTAAAGGCACAAACGCAACTCGCTGGATTAGGCATAATATCGATAATAGGCGCAGACATTGCGCAGATCGCCGGCACAGCAGCAGCCTCGCCGAGCTCCAGAGTAATGGAATCTGTGTCCAATAACACTGGACAAAGTGTAGGAGACACTGCCGCGCAAAGAATACCACCAGCGCAGGGCGAAAAGCCGTCATCCTCAACATCTTCATCAACTCCCTCCAGCATAAAGCATGGAACACAGTCCTGTGAAGGAGCAACTGGGCTGGACTCTGGATGCGGAAGGCACGAAGTAAGCGAACCAGTGAGGAACGCAATGCGAGCACCATCCAACACCCTCTGAACGTGTTTGTCCTCCAAACGCTTGACAGAAATGCCGAGATTGCGGCAAACGTGTCCTCCCAGCGAAGTGGACAACCCCCAACCTTTCGGAGTCATGTCGAGCTGAGGGGCTCCTAAAATGAGCCCTGGCCAGTTGAAGAACCCGCGAAGCACAATCCGGAATCGTTCGACTCGTCGGATCTTCTTTCCGCATATGCCAACAACGGTGAGGCGCAGCGAGACCTCGCCACAGATGGGCAGCTCAGCTCCCTGAGTGAGCGTAGAAGCTGATCCCTGCTGACCGCCAAGCTGCGGCGCTCGCACATTTACAGAGCCGGACCAGCGGCTGAGCGAAACGACTGGCCAGTCGGCGTGAGAACCATCGAGGCCGGCCGCGACAGCTGAGTTGAGATACTCGACGACACGCTCCTCGCCAGTGAGACCAAACGCAGCGCCAGTGTCGAGCAAAGCATACTCTTCGCGACCATTGACGAGCACAGTAGCCAGCGACTGGTAGCCGGGATCAGGAGCAGAAACATCTGTCCATGCGCCATCCGGCAGATCAGCGAGCGTCGCAATGCGTGCGTCAGGGGGAACGGTCCCAGCAGCGCAAGCGATCGCCGTTGTCACAGGCAACGGCGGTAACGAACCAGGTGTGAAAACACCACCAGCGCCAGGCGGTTTCACCCAAGCGAAGGACATCGGCGCAGTAGCAGCCGGAGTGCCTGCCCAAGCCGGAGCATGAGCATCCAAGTTGGAAACAGCAGCAGCAGCAGCAGCAGCAGCAGCCGCCAAGCCTTGGCGATGTTGCTCAATGAACTTTTGGTGCGGATTGGCGGACCACTGCTGTTGATGTTGCTGTGGAACCGTCGGCATCGCACCTGAAACCGCAGCAGCGGCTGCGCTTTGACCTTGAGAGACAGCAGCCACAATAG
>JAPKCZ010000295.1 GCA_028822745.1 Kiritimatiellia bacterium
GCCGTGTTAACGGTGTTGCGCTCGGAAATTGCGGCGGTACCTGGTGGCCGCGCTCCGGTTGCGTTCACGCTGGATGGAAACCAATACTTGTTTGCGCGTATGGGCGGACGAAATTTTTATGCAGGATTTCGACTGGATGTGCCAACGCTGCATGATTGGCTCATGGGCGTGATCAGCCTTGGTTCTCGAGCGGGGGTTCAGTTGCATGTGACCGGACCTGGCGTTGAACTGCGCCCGGTCGATGAGGCTGGCGCGGGCGATGTTGCCGTCACGGATAGCCTGGGAGGGAACGAGAGCGTCGTTGATGTTATTTCTGATTTTGAAGAAACGCCGCTTGCCCGCAAGGCATTATCCGCCCCTCTTGCCGACTACACGATCGCCGCGCATGCACATGGCGTGGCCTCGCTGATCAATATGCGTCGGTCGCAATCGCGTCTCTATGCCTGGACGATCATTCTCTTAGCGGGTGGGATTATTGCTGGTGTGGCCCTTGTGATTGGAGGCGCTGCGGTCGAGGTGCGTCGCGCGAAAAGTAAGGCTGATTTTGTGATCGGAATTTCCCACGATCTACGTACGCCAATTGCCTCTGTCAAAATGATGGCAGAGAGTCTGTTCATGGGAAGCGTCGTTGACGAGGCCAAGCGTAAGCTGTTCTTGAAGACCATCATTGATCAAAGCGATCGTTTGCAGCAACTGGTCGAACGCGTCCTGTTTTTTGTGCGTTTTGGTCAAAATGCACTCCATATGCACAAAGCCGAGATTGACATCTGCCTGCTGATCAACGATGCCGTGACGGCGTATGAGGCGGGTGCGCGTCATACGCTCTCCGCCTCCGCGGCGCAAGCAGGCGGTGGACTCGTGGACGTGACCGTGCTGGATCGCCCTGCCTGGGTGAAGGTTGATGCGCAGGCTGTTGAGCAGGTGATTCTTAATCTGTTGGACAATGCGCAGAAATATGGCGCGCTCGAAAAGAGCGACGGTGCTGACGCTGTTCGGGAGCGAATTTCCCTGACCGTCGAACGTGGGGGAAATGAGCGATCACCGGAAGTTCATGTCGCGGTTTGCGACCGAGGTCCGGGCGTTCCACCTAGGGAAGTTACAAAAATATTCAATCAGTTCTACCGGGCACAAGAGACGTCTGATAAGAATCTGTCAGGCGTGGGACTTGGCTTGGCTTTGTGTAAGCACGTCATCGAAGCACATGATGGGCGGATACGGGCTGAGAATCGAGCTGAGGGCGGATTGCGTGTGTGGTTTGCATTGCCGCTTGTGCGGGTATCGTCGATAGGATAGGTGAGGGTACTTGCAGAATGAGCAATAAACGTCGCGTTTTGGTCGTTGAAGACGACGAAGCCCTTCTGTTGGGCTTGGAAGAGAATCTCAAGTATGAAGGCTATGAGGTTTATACCGCCAAAGATGGTGCTGACGCGCTTGAGCAAGCGGCGGCACATGCACCCGAACTCATTTTACTCGATGTGATGCTGCCCCGCATGAGCGGTTACGAGGTGTGCCGCACGCTGCGCGACAAAGGCTGTACGATGCCGATTATCATGCTGACGGCGCGGCAGGACGAATTTGATAAGCTGCATGGCTTTGAAATGGGCGCCGATGATTATGTGACCAAGCCTTTCAGCATAAAAGAGGTATTGGCTCGCGTGCGGGCTGTGTTGTTACGCGGGCAATCGAGGGCGCCTGTTGATCAGGCTTTCGTGTTTGGTGACAACCGGCTGGACATGGATGCACGCGTTTTAACGCGGGCAGGTGCGGAGGTGACGCTGACACGGACCGAATTCGACCTGTTGGCCTATTTTTGCCGACATGAAGGCAAGGCCCTGTCGCGGGACCAGCTCATGAACGACGTGTGGGGCACGGAGTATTATGGCACACAGCGTTCATTGGACAGTTTCGTGTCCAACCTACGCTCTAAAATCGAGTTGGATGTCCGTTCTCCCAAGTACATTCAGACCGTGCACGGCGTTGGATACAAATTTATTGGCGATGAATAAGGGGTCGGCTCCGAATCGCACTAGCCTGATCTATTCACCAAAATCTACTGCGAATGTATATCTCACGCCATCTCAAGCACTTCTTGGTGAATGCCGACCTCGACGTGCTAGTGATGGGAAACAGGCTTAAACTAGTGGCATTCGGGTCGGTGTCAGACCGAAATCACGGATAATTTCGACGATTGTGTCAGAATGCCTGTCGAAGTCTTTGACATTTCGAATGAGAATCTGTATTTTTGCACACTCTGAGTATGAAAGGATGCGTGCATGAACGTTAAGCGATACATTTCTGGTGGAATTCTGATGGGCATGGTTGCTGTTTCCGCAGCCGTCATTCTCTCTGGCTGTGAAGAGGCCACAGGCACACGCTCTCTGACCGTCGACCCCGAATTTGTTGACCTGACAGGGAGTTCAACAACGTCTTCGAATACACTCAATCAGACTTTCTCGGTGACGGAGGATAGTCTGCGGGACTTGTCGCTGCCGCTCGAATGGCGTGTTAGTAATCCTGGGCTGGGCTCGATTGCATCCTCTGGGGGCCGCAGCGCCTCCTATGTCCGAACCGCCGTCGGCGGGGACAACAGCATCTTTGTCGTCGACCAATTTGGCGCCGAAGGCATCGCCACCGTCCGCCAGTAGCCCTTTTTTCTCTGTTTCCTACAGAAAATAGCCTCCAAAATACCTGTGTCTCGAGCTGTGTTTCGCTTTTAACATAAAAAGGGTATTTAAGAATGGAACAGGAGGAAGCAGAGGCATCTGAGGATAGAAAAATGGCCATCAGGTCAGCATCTGGGAATAAAAGCGTTTGCACCCTATCGGTGACCTCACGTTTTTGGTCGTAGTTCTGCAAGTGACTTATTATCAAGTCTTTATTTCTCTGTTTTCTCTGCTTCCTCCTGTTCAACTGCTTCATGTAGGATCATGCGAACTAGTGCCCGGCCCCTTGCGTTCGATTTCCGGCACAAATCACACAATCTTGACAATTTCATGACAACCCCTTTCCTGCAAATTGGTAAATTACTACTGATCGAATTTACGACTGACCTTAATTATTGATAAATGACCTACAGAAAGTTGGCCCCATGAACATCAAAAGGCAACTCCCCGTCGTCTTCGCCCTGATCGCCACCCTGTGCAACCCCGCGCACGCCCTCGACACCTTTACGTGGCCCTTCAACAGCTCCACCAACTACGGTTTTGACGCCGAGCTCATCCACGTGCGTGATGGCGAAGGCAAGCTCATTCTACTTGCGGACGAGCTTATCGATGGAGACGTGGCAGACCACACCACGGCGGTGCAGCGCGTCAATATAACACTCGGTACAGAGCAGTCCGTTCGGCAGACAAAGGATCACACCGGCAGTTACGAGTCACCCGGAACATTCATATCACGTATTTTTGAGGCTGGTGGCGGAAATGAATGGAAGAGGATTACCATGGCGTCTTCCTCTGCAAAGTACATTAGTGACCCCTCTATCGTGATGTTGACGCAGTTTGACGGAAATTGGTTAGACCAGGTAAGCGGAGTTTCTGCCACCGTTGTGGGGAGTTCGGTTTTTACGACAAATGCAGTTCATGGCACGCACGCTGTCGCCATGAACGGAACCTTCTATGGCACTTTCTCGGATAACCCCTTGACCGGCACGGGTGCATTCACGGTGTCCGTATGGCTTTACAATTCGGATTACGTCGGCTTCGCTGGCGCTATTGCTTCGTCGGGGAGCGGGCAGTTCAGGTTGCGCCAACGTTCTATAGGTGAAAACGTGCTCGAGGCTCGCGTGGGCACATCCGCGGGCACGTTTGTTCTCCAGGAGCCGCTGCCTTTGAATCGCTGGCAACATTGGGTCCTCACGTGGGACTCCACCGCCACGGGCGACGGTTTCCCAAAGCTCTATGTCGATGGGCAGC
>JAPKCZ010000296.1 GCA_028822745.1 Kiritimatiellia bacterium
TCAAATGTTTGGTTTCAAGAAAGGCTTCGAGACCTTCTGGGCCGAGTTCCCTCCCAACGCCGCTCATTTTCCAACCGCCAAATGGTGCTTGTAAATCACTGGTATCGTTTACGTTGACGCCAACAGCACCAAATTCCAGCCGGTCAGCTAGTGCCCAAATCCGTTCGAGATCACCACCATAAATATACGCTGCTAATCCATATTCCAGTGAATTGGCCATGGTCAGCATATCGCTTTCACTGTCATAGGCAGCCACGGCAGCTATTGGACCATAACTTTCTTCTGTCATGGGCAAGCTGTCGAGGGGCGCGTTATTAATCACGGTGGGCCGATAAAAATATCCGCGTTTAAATTCATACGCGCCAGGGCTGAAACCGCCTGATAACAATTCCCCTCCTTTTTTCAAAGCGTCGTTTTTGTGACGTTCCACACGATCAATAACCGACTGGTTTAGACACGGCCCATAACCAACACCTGCATCCAGACCATTCCCCAATTCAGTCGAATCAGCCAAGTTTTTCAGAATATCGGCGAATTCTGCGTGCACACGTTTGTCCACCAAGATCCGATTCACAGTGATACAAATCTGCCCCATGTTGGAAAAACTGCGCCGGTGGGCCGCTGATGCAGCTTCGACTAGGTCCGCATCTGATGTAACAATAAAGGGTGCATGCCCGCCGAGTTCTAGGCTGACACGTTTCAAATTACACGCTGCATTGCGCATGATGTCTTGCCCCGCCGCAATGGACGCGGTAGCCGATATCATGCGGATACGCGGATGGCGTGCCAAAGCAGAACCAGCCACAGGACCGAGGCCTGGCAGATCTGCAAGTGCGCCCACAGGCATACCTGCTTCGTGTAAACAATCCACCAACATAGAAATAGCCAATGGCGTTTCATGCGGGGATTTAACAATCATCGGACAACCCGTGGCGATGGCCGGACCAATTTTCCAACAATACAAATCAATGGGATAATTCCACGGAACAATGGCCGCCGTGACTCCCACCGGATGATAGGACACAATGTTTTTGATATGCGGTGAGGCAGAGACGCGAAGCGAGCCATGCATCCGCACAGATTCGGCCGCATAATAACGCAACACTTCGGCACCAAACAAAATTTCCTTGGTGTTGTCGTAGACCGGTTTACCCTGTTCGCGCGTCAACAATCGCGACATTTCTTCGACACGCTGTTCCATCAAATCAGCCGTCTTGTTCAAGATGGCTGCTCGCGCGTCTGCGGGCATGTCCGCAAATTCCTGTGCAACTCGTTCGGCATGTCCGACGGCTTCATCGACAACGGCACCATCCGCCATCAAAGTAGAGCCCTCCGCTTCACCCGTTGCTGGGTTCATAATATCAAAGCGGTCTGCGCTTGTGCGCATTTGCCACTCACCATTTATAAAAAATCCTCGATCCATAATATGTTCCTATCGTGTTTTAAGACGCCTCCAAAGGTCGGCATAGTTTTTATCATTTTGAAGAGTTGCTTTGGTCTTTTCAGTTGTGTTTGGCGAGACCATCACCATTGGCTCAATGCCCCGCTGAACCATAATTTCAGCAGTAACCGCATTGATGGCGTGACCAATAGCGATGGCAATGGAGGTCGACGTCGAGCCGACCGGATGTTCGAACCCATCAATTCCGATTGCCGCGTCGCCTCTTGGCACACCGGTATCGATCACCACATCCGCCATTTCATAAAGGCGTTGCCCGCAAGAATGACGTGAAGGAGTGGAGGACGAATGGGGAATTGAAGTGACACCTATAACTTTCATACCGCGTTCTTTTGCACCCACAGCGATATCCAGCGTCACCGCGTTGAGTCCAGAATGCGAGAAAATCAACATAGCGTCCTCAGCAACCAATTGATGGGAATTCAAGATCGCGCGACCATAGCCCTCCTGGGAATGAATGAACCGATATTGTCGCGCACCGCCGTCCCCCAAAACGCGATGGAACGAAATCATGCTGCTTTCAACGATGGGGCGAAACCCGGTTACTGTGCCTGTGCGTGGAAACATCTCCATGGCCGCAAATGATCCATGTCCAGTGCCAAAGGTGAATACCAAGTTATCTGCCATAATCACATCCGCACAAATTGCTGCGGCAGCTTCGATGGCTTCTTTTTGGGTTTCAGCAACTGTCTTGGTTCTTTCAATCAAAAGATCGAAATACCGGCTCACGATGTCACTCATGACTATTCCTTTCAGATTAAACGTTGGTGATGCCACTCAGGGCAAAATTGAACAGGCTGGCTTCGCCTTCTTGAACCAGCTTTGCAGTCAGTTTTTCCTGGGTTTTACCGTTGACTGTACCTAGGCACATGCTGGTGAAAGCAACCCCCAAGGTGCGGGCTGCTGTCAACAAAGCAGATGTTTCCATATCCGTCGCGATAACGCCTTTGGACAAAAGCATTTCACGATTGGCAGATACGCGCGCTACTGTTTCAGGCTCCAGAGCAAACATATCACGGTAAAAGGCGTCGAACGTGGCGTAGGTCCCGGCATGGAAACGTGCACCTGAGTGCAACACTGCCTCAGAGAGCGCTTTGTTTAAATCGTGATCCGCAACGGGTGTTTTCGAACCCATGGTGTAAGGTTCGGATGTTCCTTCAAAACTAAGCGCACTTTCAGAAAGTAAAAAATTACCTGCATCAGCTGGGGGGTAATACATGGCAGTGCCGATACGGACAAAATGTTTAACGCCAAGGTTGGCCAATTCGTGCATGACCACGGTGGCAATTGGCGCACCCATTCCGAACGACACGGCAGTGACTTGTTGCTCATCGAAAATTCCTGTGATGGTTCTCAAGCCGCGCCTGACGGTCAAAAATTTGACATCATCCAACAATTTTGCAATACGGTCGATACGATCTGGATCGCCGATGAGGATTGCCCGATCAGCAACCTCGTCTTCACGGTGGCCAAGATACCATGCAGTTTTCATATTATCCCTCGTTCGAATTGGCGCGTGACATCAGCAACTGCGACACACTATTTGCAGCAATTTTTGCTGCCTGTTTTTGGGTTGTTCCCCCCCCGATCAATGCGCCTATATAACCACCTGCGAAAGTGTCACCCGCACCAGTCGGATCATTGGTTTCGACATAGTTTACTTTTGTTTCAATGTGCAAGCCGCCAGTGTAAATATCAACACCCGCAGTGCCGTTTGTTGTTACGATGGTTGTTGATTGGGAGGTTAATCCGTCAATCATATGACTTTCAGCACGATTGCCAAATATCACGTCGGCTTCAGACGACAAACGTTCGCAGATCTGCGGCGTGAAACAAGAGACATCATTTTTCAAAACCCAATAGAGTTTTGCAGAAGGTTTCCGGGCGTTTAAAATGGGATCCATCAAATGCCCAGGACCCGCCGTCAAACATAGATGATCTGCGCGGCCAATGGCATCCAATTGCGTGGGCGCCAGAATTTCAGTACCAGAAAATGCTCGGTCGAACAGGCAGCTGCAACTGCCGTCTGCCTGATAAATCAACATCGCCACCGGGGACGCTGAATCAGATTGCCTGTGAATACCAGCGGTCGAAATATTCAATTTATTCAGCCCATCACGGAAGGCATCTGCGTCTCGATCTGAACCTACCCAGCTGATAGGTGTTACCCGATGACCCGCGAGCGCGGCTGCAACCGAAACATACGAAACACACCCGCCTAAACGCGGCCACGCGGTGCTGTCGCGATGAGAAACCAACGTGGTTTTATCAACTTGCACAAACCCGTTCAGGGCAACAACGTAATCCATGCTGGCATAGCCTGTGACAACAAGTTCTGTCATGACAAGATATGAATCGCATCGTCAAGTTTGACGACTTTGCCAATGTAACGATCAATATCTTCGAGCGAGGCTGTTGCCAAATGTGACCTGTTCGAATTGGTTG
>JAPKCZ010000297.1 GCA_028822745.1 Kiritimatiellia bacterium
CGGACGGCACCTTTGCCATGGTGTGTTATCGCTGTATGCAGGCGTGCCAGCAAGCAGGGCTGGCTCCGTTGG
This sequence comes from Kiritimatiellia bacterium, assembly GCA_028822745.1. GTDB lineage: Bacteria > Verrucomicrobiota > Kiritimatiellia > UBA8416 > JAIOPI01 > JAPKCZ01. Next base: position 73 of record JAPKCZ010000297.1, read on the forward strand.
CGATGCTGTTTAACAAACTCAACGCCGTCGCAGGGCAGTGCATCATAGGGCGAGGCGCCCGCTTTGGTGAGCGTTTCGTTCTCATTCATAGCCAGGGCGTCGTCATCAATAGTTCGGTATCTGGTGGCGACGACATCATGCTTGAGCATCAGGTGACCATCGGCGCAGAGCGTGGCGAGTCGCCACGGTTGGGGCATCGGGTGTTTGTCGGTGCGGGCGCAAAAATTGTCGGCGCCGTGACGATTGGTGATGACGCCAAGATCGGCGCGAACGCTGTTGTGGTGAACGATGTGCCCGCTGGCATCACCGCTGTGGGCATCCCGGCGAAACCCTTGGCCGCACGCGAGGAATCGTGAGCGTGGTCTTCGCCTTGCTCTGTCACTCGCTGGGTTTACTTGTATATGGCTGGCTGCTTTTTCCGGTCATCATTCAGATGGCTGCACGTCGCGGGGCCAATGAAGGGCCGCGTCCTCCTGACAGCGTTAAGCCACCCAAGGTGGACATTGTCATCGCGGCGCACAACGAAGCGGATCACATTGCGGATCGGGTGCGCAATATAGTGGCGCTGGACTATCCGCAGGATCGCATTCGCGTTCTGATCGGCGTTGATGGATCCGACGACGACACGGCCGCCTGTGCGCGTTCTGTCGCGGATGAACACGATCATATTCACGTCGAAGATTTTCTCGTCCGGCGCGGTAAAGTCCCTGTCTTAAAAGATCTGGTCGCGCAATGTGAGGCGCCGCTAATCGTTTTCTCTGATGCGAACACTATGTTCAAAAAGGATGCGCTAAATCATCTGCTTCGTCCGATGCAGGCATCCCCGAGTTTGGGCGGGGTTTGCGGTATGTTGGTGCTTGGTCGTGAGGACGTTCCCGAAACGGATCGCGATACCGAAGAAGGGTTTTACTGGGGATGGGAAACAGGCCTCAAAGTCAGTGAGAGTCGGTTGGATTCGTGCTTGGGCGCCAATGGCGCGATTTTCGTTATTCGCCGGGAGCTGTTCTGGGACGACATCCCTGAAAACACCATCGTTGATGATTTTGTCATTGGGATGAAGGTGCGGGAGCAGGGGGCGCGATTCATTTTCGAACCGAAGGCGATCGCTTTTGAAGCGTTGCCGGAACTTGCGGACGAATGGGCGCGGCGCGTCCGTATTGGCGCGGGCGATTTTCAAGCGTTGGGGTTCTGTTCGCGTTGCCTGCATCCGAGCTTTGGGTGGTTTGCACTCTCGTTCTGGTCCCACAAGGTGTTGCGGTGGGTCACGCCACTACTGGGCATCGTTGCAACGCTTTGCGCGTTGGCGCTGATGAATGCCTCCGAGGCTGCGCCGAGACTGCTGTCGTGGCTCGTTCTGGCGGCGGTCGGTTTGGCTCTGGTCGTCGCATTAATCGGCCGCCTCATGGCGCGTTGCGAATCGCCGCTGGCCCGCTTACCCCGATTGGGGTGGCATTTCATGTCGATGCAATTGGCTTTGCTGGTCGGGTTTGTTCGGTTTTGCCGTGGTAATTTAGGTGGGCAGTGGAAGCGTACGCCGCGACCGCAAGCGCAGTGACGGGGCGTCGGTTATGCAGGGCGCGAGGATGGCATGTTAAAGTCGGCTGATAAATGGATGTTGGGCTATGTGCAGTCCGTGCTGCGACGGCCGCGCGTCGCTGGGCCAAAGCATCTTATTGTCTGCGTGGCGGATCACTATGAACCGTTTCAAGGAAAACAAGACCTTGGCTTTGCGCTGGAACAAGTCAAGCGATGGCAGGATGCGCTGCCAGGTGTTTCTGATGGCGTCAAAGACTCTGGTGGCTATGCGCCCAGGCATAGCTTCTTTTACCCGCAGGAGGAGTATCACCCGGAGGTGTTGGCGCGTGTGGCCGATTTGTGTCACGCAGGACTGGGTGAGACCGAAATCCATTTACACCATGATAACGATACGCCGGAGGGACTGCGGCAAAAACTGATTGCGTTTCGTGATGTCTTGCACCACGACCATGGGTTGCTCGGTCTGGATGCACAGGGAGATGTTCGGTATGCGTTCATTCACGGTAATTGGGCGCTGTGTAATTCACGCCCAGACGGGCGTCACTGTGGTGTGGATGCTGAGCTGAGCATTTTGCAGGAAACGGGCTGTCACGTTGACATGACCTTTCCGTCGGCGCCGTCGCCCACGCAGTCGCGTCTGGTCAACGGTATCTATTATGCGCAAGACCGGAAGCGCGGGCCGCGCAGTGCGGATGATGGCGTCCTTGTCCGTGCAGGACAGTCGGCGGCGCCGGGATTACTGATGCTGCCGGGGCCGCTGGCGCTCAATTGGGGTTGGCGAAAATTTGGAATTCTACCACGTCTGGAAAACGGCGAACTCACGGCGATCAATCCACCGACCTCGAATCGCCTCGCTCTGTGGGCGCGTCAGCATATCCATGTTCCGGGTCGGCCCGAGTGGGTGTTCGTTAAGCTGCACACACACGGATGTGATCCTCGCCACATCGAAGGCCTGCTGTCGGCCGGACTGCCTCAGTTACACAAATTGCTGGCGGAACATCTCACGGAAAAACGCGGCTGGGCGTTTCATTATGCCAGCGCCCGCGAAATGGCAAATATGGTACGCGCTGCGGAGAGTGGAGCGGGCGGTGACCCTTCGAATTACCGTAATTTTTCCGTTAAAGCGCCTGCTTGATCAACGCATTCGCGCACGTTCGCCTCGATTCGCGGAATCCATCCTGAAAGGAGCCGTTGACACCACGAAGGACGCGAAGAGCACGAATCAACTCCTTGAATGGCAATAGCTTGCAGGTTTTGTTGCGCGTTTTTCGTCGACACCTATTGGGTGTGACCGTGAGCGATGTTGATCTCTGCCAAGGGACGTGAAACGATCCTCTTTTTCCCATCCTTCGTGTATTTCGTGCTCTTCGTGGTGATTTTAACTGCTCTTTTAGGTTCATCCGTTTGTGCCTCCAGGTCCTTGCCGTTTATGAGCCTCGATTCTCGGCTGGGCAAGTTTCGTGTATTTCGTGCTCTTCGTGGTAATTTCCTCTGCCCTGTTAGGTTCATCTATTTGTACCTTCAGGTCCGTGCCATTTATGAGCCTCGATTCTCGGCTGGGTGTGACAAAAATGTAATTGACTTGCGGGCTAAATTTTAGGATCTTCAAAGGCGTGTCAATCGGGTGTTTGGCGCGACAAAAGAGGTTGCCAGCTCATGAGTTATTATGAGGTCCTTGGGCTCAATAAAGAGCCGTTCTCTACCAGCCCGGATCCTTTCTTTTTTTATCAATCGAAGGGACACAAGGCTGCGCTCTGCCGTGTGCAGATCGCCATTTCTCTGCGTCGCGGCATGAGTGTCATTCTGGGTGATGTTGGTACGGGAAAAACCACCCTCAGCCGAAAACTAGCGCAGATTCTGAAGGATGATGAGGAAATCGTCTTTCAGATGATTTTGAACCCCTACTTTCAGGACGAGCATGAGTTTCTGACCCGTCTGGCCACTCTTTTTCACCTCAAAATCCCAAAAGATGCGTCGCGCCTAGAGCACATGGAGGCGATTGAGCGCTTTCTGTTTAAGTGCGGGGTTGAAGAAAACAAGACCGTTGTTCTCTTAATCGACGAAGCCCAGATTGTCCCCGAATTTGTTTTTGAAACCTTGCGGATCCTGCTGAATTACGAAACGAACGAGTACAAGATGTTACAGCTCGTCCTTGTGGGTCAGCTTGAGTTGTTGCCTCGGATTCGCCGAATGGACAACTTCTGGGATCGCATTGCGCTCAAGTTCATGTTGCATCCGCTCCCGCTCGAGGAAGTGCGTCGACTGCTGAATTATCGCCTCGG
>JAPKCZ010000298.1 GCA_028822745.1 Kiritimatiellia bacterium
CGCCCGTCTCTTTGATGCCGGAGAAGCCTCCCGTCTCTTCCCAGATGCGGAAGTCGCCGATATAAAGACCAAGCACATGAGCGGAATCTCCTCGCGTCGTGGAATCGAAGCCCCCCTCGGGAACCTGCTCGCCAACTACGATATCCTGCGGGACGAATCCGTCCTTCTGGAAGACATGATGATCCTGCGGGGCAAACAGTTTACGGGATACCACTTTGCCGCCGATCCGATCAGCTACAACGGTCACCTTGTCGGTCGGCCGGGGTTTGAACCCCTCAGCCCCATCAACGGGGCCCTGGTCTTCAACGGCAAAGACCAGCACGCCGAGATCGCACCGGAGATCATCGACCTGGGCGAACTGATGCTCGTTATGCGGGTTAAACTGGATGGGTTCCGGAAGGCGCAGACGCTGCTCGATTTCGGATCCACCCTCGACAACCGCATGATGCTGACGGTGGATACGGGCGGTAGCCCGGTTCTGCAATGGACGGTCAAAGGAAAGCGCGAGACCTTGCCGGCACGCGAACCTCTACAGGCCGGTCACTGGGCAACGCTCCGCGTAGAAATCGACGGCGAGCGGGTTGAACTCTACGTCAACGGGCTGATGACGGAAAAGAGATCCGATTTCCGCTCGGCCGACGTATTTGCCCCGCCTTTCGCCCGGCGGAACTTCGTTTTCCGTTCGCGTGATACGAACACCCCCGACTACACGGCTGGGCAACTGGACTATTTGCGGGTCTACAGTGAGGTGCCAGAAGATTTCGCCGCGCTGCCCGAGGCACCGCTGACGACGCCCACTCGAGCGACCGCGGAAATCGCCAAGGAAATGGACGTCCGCTATGGTGATCTGGCAGGACGCCAGAGCCTCCTCAGCAATCTCTATGGCAAGAGTGATCTGTTGGACACCGCCAAGACCTGGAACAGCCGTGTTCTCTTGCGGCTTTATACGATGCAATTGGGCGATACGCCCGAGACGATCAAGGCGTCGCTGGCCATTCGGGATCATTACTATCGACTGATGGCAACGTATCAGGTCAAAGAACACCAACTGCATAAAGAATATATGGCCAGTGATGCAGTCAAACAGAAACAAGCCCAGGTGGCTGAATTGCAGGCAGAACTCAAGACCGTAACCGGCGATTTCCAGAAGAAGCAGGCCGTCGAAGAAGCATACAAGGAAGCTCCGCAAGGTTCGCCGAAAGCGTTGGCGTACAAGGCGTGGAAAGACGCGGCGCTCGAAAAGAGCGAAAGAGAGCAGTTGTTGAACAATACCACGCAACGCAAAGAAATGGAGGCTGCCAAGCAGGCGATTCACAAAGAAATCGTCGCCTCGGTTAAGCCGCAACAAGACGCGCTCCAGGACGAGTACGATAGCCGCAAGAAACAATTCGACGCGCGGATCAAGGAGCTGACGGAGAGCGAAGGGCCGGTGGCGGACGTGTTCAATGCTGCTCTCGCCGACGTCGACGAGGCGGCAAAGAATGATTTGTTCAAACGTCGTAACCAGGTATTGAACTATAAACCGTTCCACGGTAATCCCCCGACCGGACTGCTGTATCGTGATCTGAAGGCGGTGGAATGCCGGGAGCGCATGGACCGCGTTAAGCGGCAGCAGCAGAGCATGCTCACCGCGGCGCTCTTGAACAGCAAAGCCTATGTTGATGCCTCCGCCCAAGTTAGCAAATACCAAACACTGATGGAGCATCAGCGGATCCGGGATAGACACGCCCCATTCTCCAATGCATATACCAAGGCCATCGCAGCCGCTACAGGCAACACCCGACCCCGTGTGATGGCTATACGGGAAGCAGGACGGCAGATCCAAGGCGGCTTCAAGCCCTATGCTTTGGCAAAACTCGGCGATCTCGAAGGTGAAATCGACAAGGCGAAAATTGCCTGGGAGAAACGGGGCCGGGAGAACGGGCTGAAAATCAATCCCGACGAATGGCGAATGACGATGTCTACCTATTACTTCCGTCGCTACTACAGCCTTGCCCCCCAGTCTATTTCGCGGGCAATCGCGTCCACCGTCATCGGCGTGTCAACCCACGACAAACTCGATCAGATCCGCGCGGTGGTGGAGCTGCAACCTCAATGGCTACTCACCACCGACGACTGGGATACATTCAACCGCGAAGAGAAGCAGTACGAGAAGAAGAACCCCAATGTCCAGCGCTGGTTGAAACGAGTCAAACCGTATCGCTACGATAAGAAGTAGTGCGCGAGCGAGAAGACGTTGTCCAAAAAAGCCGAATCTCATAAGGAGACTTATATGAAAAAGACCTACATTATTTTTGTCGCGGTATTGCTGGCTGGCATTGGGATCGGTGTGGCGAAGGAGACGGAACAATCTCTGCGACCCAAAGCGACCCTCACTGTCGAGACGTTGAAGAAACTCGACAAGGGACTCTACGAAGTGCCCGACAGCCACGACCTGTTGCTGACCTATATCCCGGCTGGGGAATTCGTGATGGGCAGTCCCAAGACCGAGACAGGCCGCCAGAACGATGAGCCCCAACACACCGTAAAGATCGCTCAGCCGTTCTACATGGGCATTACTCCGGTCACGCAGGCGCAATACCTCAACGCCATGCACCCCGACCACGTCGAGCTCTGCTACAAGAAAGGACCGTGGGGCCACACGCTGCCCACCTTCTATAAGGGCGGGCCATGGCACGTCAATATCGAAGCCGGACCCAAGGGCGCACTCAAAAGCGATTGGCCCATGGACATGCTCACGTGGGACGAAGCCACCGCCTACGCCCAAGGGGTGACCCGGCGTGAAGCCAAGGCTGGACGCCTCCCCAATGGATATGTTTACCGCTTGCCTACCGAAGCCGAATGGGAATATGCCTGTCGTGCCGGAACCCGAACCCCCTTCAATATAGAAGGGGATACCCAAGCCTTCTTCGCCTTTGAACGAAACGGTCCGTTTGGCCGTCGCAAAGCCAACGCCTGGGGATTGTTCGACCTGCACGGTGGCGTCTACGAATGGGTGCAGGATTGGTACGCCCCCTACAAGGTCGAAGAGACCCGCGACCCGAAAGGCCCCCAAAGCGGAAAACAACGTGTCCTGCGCGGCGGGTGTACGGCCTCGATGCAGGAAAAGGACGGCGAACGCGAAACCACACCCGCCGAACGCATGCGATTCGTCCGCAGTGGGTCACGCTACAAACTCCCTCAGGACTACGAACTCCCCATCACCGGAATGCGTCTGGTCCTCGGACCGGTATTGGAGTAGGCGCGAAGGGCCACAGGGCCACAGGGGTCAGGGGACAGGGGATCGGTTGACCCTCCAGAGGTATTGCCATATGGCCAGGAGAGCGTCGATCAACGGGCAGATTGAACATCGAACTTCCAACACCGAAAGAGGCTGTGCCTCCCGGAAAACTGCAGCCAGTAGGGATAAACTATGTAGAACTGATCCCAACTTCGATGTTCGAATTGACTATGCCGATTCTGCCATCTGGCAGAAATATAGGCGGGCAGGCTGAGGACGGGCGATCCCGCTGAGCGGGAGATTACGAGTATATAGGCAATAGACGTAAAGCTTTTGATATAACCCGAATTCAATAAAGGATAAATATGAATTATCGACGGCTGATCCTAATATTTTCTCTGCTTTTGTCCCAGGGCTTCGCCCTTGCTGAAGCCGAAGAAGAAAAAGTGTTCCCCAAGTCCAATGCAGCACTGCCAACAGGATTTATCACATACAGTAAGGGACGCAAGGGCGATAGAACACTCCATAAAGTCACACTGAAACCCGGCATGACGGAAGCCCAGGTGCGCGCTTCAGAAACATTGATATGCAAGAAAGGCGATAAGGGTGGCGACATCCAAGGGCAGATTTCTTTTGACGGCAAGATGTTGGCCTTCGC
>JAPKCZ010000299.1 GCA_028822745.1 Kiritimatiellia bacterium
CAGCCTGCTGAAAAACCCGGCGCGGAATGTGCTGGAATGTTGAAACGGTAGCGAGAACGGACGACAACATGCGCGGAGCCGAAGATCCCCAGAAGGCGATGTTCAGTTACGTTTCGCTGGAAGGCCGGGTGCCACCGAAGCATCCTCTTCGGGCAGTGCGCGTGTTGGCTGACGCGGCGCTGGAAAGCATGAATGTGACGCTGGAGGCGATGTACTCGTATACAGGCCGCCCGTCGATTCCGCCGGAGCGGCTGATCCGGGCGCTGCTGCTGCAGATTTTCTATTCGATCCGCAGCGAGCGGCTGTTGATGGAGCAACTGGACTACAACCTGCTGTTCCGGTGGTTCGTGGGGCTTCAGGTCGATGATCTGGTGTGGGACGCCTCCACCTTTGCCAAGAACCGCGACCGGCTGGTCGATCACGACGTGGGCAAGCAGTTGCTGGCCGCCGTGGTACGGCAGGCGCGGAACAAGGGTTTGGTTTCCGACGAGCACTTCAGCGTAGACGGCACGCTGATCCAGGCGTGGGCCTCGATGAAGAGCTTTCAGCCCAAGGACGATCCCAAACCGCCCAGCTCCGGCTCCAATGCCGAAGTAGATTTCCGAGGGCAAAGGCGGAGCAACGACACCCACGAATCCAAGACTGATCCGGAGTGCCGGCTGTTCAAGAAAGCCAAGGGTCAGGAGTCCAAGCTGGCTTATTTGGGCCATGCCCTGATGGAGAATCGCAGCGGCCTGGCCATCGATGGTTGCGTCACCCAAGCCAGCGGCACGGCCGAGCGCAATGCGGCGATGCAGATGATCGACACGGTCAAGACCGACGGGCCGATTACCCTGGGGGCCGACAAAGGCTACGACGCTGCCGAGTTCGTTGAGCGCCTGGTGCAGGCCCGCGTCGTCCCGCACATCGCGCAGAACTGTACGAACCGGTGCTCTGCGGTCCCCAGCCGCATCGCTCGCACACCGGCCTACGCCGTCAGTCAACTGGCCCGCAAACGCATCGAAGAGATCTTCGGCTGGGCCAAGCAGATTGGCGGGATGGCGCAAACCAAGTTTCGAGGATGTGCGCGGGTCGATTGGCGCTTCACCATGACGCTGGCGGCGTACAACCTCATGCGTCTTCCAAAGCTGGTCGCCACCTGAGACAGGACAGTTGCGTCTGCTGAGCGGTAAAGAGGTAGAAAATGAGCAAAAAAGTAGCAGTGCAGGGCTCCTGCACGAAAAATCGCTGCCTGAAATTCAAAATTCCGAAATTAGCGAACTCACGCGAGCGATTTTTCCGACCTTTTTCAGCATGCTGTTAACGAATCGGCTTGGAGATTCGTCGGTTGAAGACGAATCAATAATCAAAAACTGACCGGGGCTAAGACCCTGACGTTCGAGGGCTGGCAGTAATTTGTCGAGATGCCTTTCGGCGTTGTAGATTGGGATGACAATGTTTGTTGTGCCAAGCGCGTTTTGGCCGAAGCTCATCTGAGACTCAATATTTTTAGGGGGCAAGCCGGGGCAAAGATGCCGATTCGAGCGAACAGCAACCAATTCTAGTACGCCCCAGTTTTGGCGAACGGAACCTTTAGCGTCTGGATGAGATATTTGACATCATTTAGCACCGACCACTCGTTGACGTATTCCTCCAGACACTGAATTCGCGTTACGTAGTCGCTATCGGTGCGATGCTTAATCTGCCATGGGCCCGTTACCCCAGGTTTTACTTGCTTGTACAAGCGAAAGTAAGCTCCCCATCGATCTCGTTCATGCAGAGCCATAGGGCGCGGGCCTACCAAACTCATTTCGCCGTTAATGACATTGAACAACTGTGGCAGTTCATCCAGGCTTGTGCGGCGCAGGAATTTTCCGATACGGGTTATCCGCGGGTCGTCTCGGAGTTTCTCGTAGCGCGCCCATTCCTCCCGCGCTGCTGCGCTTCGCGCCAGTATGTCAGCGAGAGCGGCCTCTGCGTTGGGGATCATGGTGCGAAATTTCCAGCAACGGAACTCTTTACCACCGAAGCCTATTCGGCGCTGGCCATAGAAGAGTGGTCCGTCGTCGAAAATCTGGACCAGCGCGATGATTGCGAAGAAGGGGGAGACTATGGCCAGAATCAAGCTGGCCGATAAGAAATCTAATAAGCGCTTACTGAAATTGATCGGCTTCGCCGAAGCCACAGGTAGATCGCCATCCTTGTCCAGCCCAAGCTCCACCTTATTGACGTAGCCATATTTGTAGTGAATAAGATAGGCGTGCTGTTCACGCTCCTCCACTTTTCCGGCCAGGTCCAGCTTGTAGCCGAGGGAAATCAGCATGGTTTCTCTAAACAGTTCCGTGTCGAGCGCGAAGATGAACGCTATCGAATGTCGGAGCTTTCGCTGATCCTCGGAGAGGTTATGACGTTCCGGCTGCGGCAGGAGGAATCCGTCCAGGAAATTCTGCCATTCGATCAGAGAAGAGAGCGTGCTAATCGAATTGGCGTATAAAGCCTTGGCACTCTTGGCCAGAGCGGAAGCCGTCCTGTTTGAGGATGCCCCAAGTGATTCAATTGCCCAATCGCAAAGCGAACGAAAGATATCCTCCGCTTCCAGTTCGCCCCCCGGTGCAAAGCCCTTCAGAACTCCAAAGGCTATCGCCAAGTCCACCAGGTTGGCCCGGCTCGCATCGGCGACAAAAGAACTTCCGAATGAGTACGCTTCTCCTTCTGCTACGCATAGAAGCCGGGCCTTGAAAGCTGCCAACACTCGGGCTGCTAAGACATCAGAGCGAACTGCGCGAGGTTTGGGGGCAGGAATCATGGCAGATCTCGATAGATCCCAGACTTACGCTGTTTCAATTTGATTGAAACGGGAAAAATGAGATTCATACCATTTCACAACTTCCGGCAGGCGCGTCTTCAGGCTGCGCGAAGGAGACCAGCCTAATTTACGAATCTTGGAACTGTCTAGCGCGTAACGGGAATCATTAAAGGGGCGGTCCTGGACGAATGTCAGGGCCTCGCTAATGCGCAGTCCCAATACATTGCAGATCATCTCGGCAACCTCAAGATTGGAATATTCTTCATCTGTGCCCGCATTGTAGATTTCTCCAGGCGCTCCATTGCGCAGCAGCAGGGAAATTGCCGCGGCAAAATCCTCGACCGCCAAGAAACGTCGGCGGTTTTTTCCGGTGCCGTGCATCGGAAGCTTCTTGCCGGCGAGGCCCAGTAATGTGAACTTCGGGATCAGTTTTTCAGGATACTGGCGAATTCCGAAAATATTGTTGCTGCGGATAATGGTAAGCGGCAGCTTGAACGAGTGAACGTAGCTGATCGCAATCATGTCCGCCCCTGCTTTCGACGCTGAGTAAGGGTTCGTAGGGGTCAGGATGTCAGTTTCAGTATGAGCTCCTTGCTCGATTTCCCCATAGACTTCGTCTGTGGATACATGGATGATCCTCTTCACACCGTTGATTCTGCATGCTTCGAGAATTGAGTGTGTCCCAAGTGTATTGGATCGAGTAAATTGCAAAGAGTTGCCAAAGGAGTTGTCGACATGGCTTTCGGCCGCGACATGAACGACACAATCGACATCGCGAGTCACTCGCTGGCACAGATCGAAATCACAAAGGTCACCAACAACAAGGCGGCAGCGGTCCCAGTCGAGAGAGCCATCCATATTTCGAATATCTGCCGCATACGTCATCTTGTCTAGGATGACCAGCCGCGCTTCAGGGAACTGCTTTCGCATCTCCTCTACGACATGAGATCCGATAAAGCCAGCACCACCTGTAATCAAAATATTATGCATCTCTCGTGATTTTCCAAAAATTAACGTGGTAATGATCTACGACTGTGCACACTTAGCCCTTCGGCCGATTGCAATGACAGCAGACTCAAGTTGGTC
>JAPKCZ010000013.1 GCA_028822745.1 Kiritimatiellia bacterium
CGAAAAGCCCTGCTATGATTATCAAGGGCTTTTCGACGCCAGCGATTTCATCACCGACCTGACATCGTGTGTCATTGAAAGTGGATTGGACGTCTATCAGATCGATCACGAAGATGCCAATGGTCAGTTTGAGATTAACTTCACGTACTCCGATGCGGTGACCAGCAGTGACCGCTACATCCTCTTCAAAATGGCCGCGAGTTCCATTGCCAAGCACCATGGATTCCTGGCCAGCTTTATGCCAAAGCCATTCTCGAACAAGACAGGCAATGGCATGCACATGCATCTGTCCCTGGGTAACAGCAATGTCAGCAATGCCTTCGCGGACGACAAGGACAAGCGTCATCTTGGCCTCTCAAAACTGGCCTATCAATTTATGGCCGGCGTCCTCAAACATTCACGTGCGTTGTCCGCCATCGCCTGCCCAACCGTCAATTCGTATAAGCGCTTGGTCGTTGGTGGCGTCGACTCCGGATCCACATGGGCGCCAGCGTTTATCTGCTATGGCGACAACAATCGAACTGCATCGGTCCGGGTTCCTTACGGGCATCTGGAAGTGCGCAACATCGACAGCGCGGCCAATCCGTATCTTGTCACAGCGGCGATCATTGCGGCCGGCTTGGATGGCATTGAGAACGATTTAGATCCGGGAGAGCCAAACAATATCAATCTCTACGAGACCAGTCCGGCGCAGCGCAAGAAGCTTGGCATAAAACTGCTTCCGCAAAGCCTAACCGAGGCGCTGGGCTGCTTGGAAAAAGATACTGTGATCAAGGCTGCATTGGGCGAGAATCTAGCCAAGTGTTTTATCGAGATCAAGCGCGAAGAAGCCTTGAGCTATGCGCGGCATGTTTCCGACTGGGAAGTCAAAAGATATCTAACTTTCTATTAATCACGAGGATCATATTTATGTGTGGAATCGTCGGACTATATCTAAAGAATAAGGATTTGGAATCGCAACTGGGCGAACTGTTTGCACCCATGTTGATCGGTATGTCGGATCGCGGCCCAGATAGCGCAGGCTTGGCTGTTTATCATGACACCGTAGACCAGGGCCAGACGAAGTTGACCCTGCAGTGCTTGGGCAAGGACTTCGACTGGGCTGAGATTGGCTCTGCTCTTGAGGCTCGTTTTCAAGCCAAGGTCAACTACCGGTCCAATTACATCAGCATCAGTATCGCCAAGGATCGAAATGGCATCAAAGCGTGGTTGCTGGAGAATTACCCCGCTGTAAACGTCATGAGCGAAGGGCAGAGTATCGAAATTGTCAAAGAAGTGGGCAGGCCTGAATCGGTTGTGGACCGCTTTGACGTGCGCTCCATGGAAGGCACTCACATCATTGGTCATACGCGCATGGCAACCGAGTCCGCCGTCACAACCGCGGGGTCCCATCCATTCACCACGGGCCAGGACTTTTGCCTAGTGCACAATGGCTCGCTGTCGAATCACAACCGACTGCGCAAGCATCTCTCGCAGCATTGCGGAATCACTTTCGAGACAGAGAATGATTCCGAAGTTGCCGCGGGATATCTGACCTATCAGCTACAACAAGGCAAGACCTTGCACGAAGCGCTGACGTCAGCGCTCGATGACCTCGATGGATTTTACACTTTCGCAATCGGTACTGAGAACGGTTTTGCAGTCCTGCGCGATCCTGTTGCCTGCAAGCCAGCGATACTCGCCGAGACCGGTGACTGGGTGGCGATGGCGTCGGAGTACACGTCCTTGGCCGATCTCCCCGGAATTAAAGATGCCAAGCTCTGGGAGCCTGAACCCGCCACGGTCTACACCTGGGGTGATGTCTAATGGGTACGGAAACAGTTAACCTCCTCGACACAGAACTGCGCGCGCTCAACGATCGTCTGCATCACCTAGATCTCTCAAAAGACCCCAGCCATTTCGTCGTTGAGGAACCCAGAGGAAAGCACAATATCGCCTGCGGATTGACCGATGAGATCGTCGTCGATATCAAGGGGCACGCAGGTTACTACTGTGCGGGAATGAACCAACGAGCCACCTTGACCATTCACGGGAACTGCGGTATCGGTGTTGCCGAGAACATGATGTCTGGAACGGTACGTGTCGAGGGCAGTGCTAGCCAATCAGCTGGCGCGACGGGCAACGGTGGGCTGCTGATTGTCAATGGCAATGCGGCTGCACGCTGCGGCATTTCCATGAAGGGAATCGACATCGTCGTCCGCGGTTCAGTGGGGCATCTCAGCGCCTTCATGGCACAGGCGGGGAACCTCGTTGTCTGCGGCGATGCGGGCGATAGCCTTGGTGATTCGATCTACGAGGCAAAGCTTTTTGTCGCCGGATCAGTGAAGAGCCTCGGCGCTGATTGCATCGAAAAAGAGATGCGTCCAGAGCACCTCAAGACCGTGGGCGCACTATTAGAAAGAGCGGGTATCGATGATGTTGATCCTGCTTCATTCAAGCGTTATGGCTCGGCACGCAAACTCTACAACTTTGATATAGACAACGCAGATAAGTACTAGGGAAAAGCCTTATGTCGACAAACGAAAATGGGATGCGAGAGTCGGACCTTTTCGACCGCGCGACGATCCACGAGATTCAACGTGCGGCGCGCGAAGGGATGTACTCGATACGCGGCTTCGGCGCCAAGCGGAAGTTGCCGCATTTCGACGACCTCTTATTCTTGGGGGCCAGCATGTCACGATACCCGCTGGAAGGGTATCGTGAGAAATGCGATACAGATGTCATCCTAGGCAGCCGCTTTGCCAAGAAACCCATTCACCTGAAGATACCGATCACCATTGCGGGCATGAGCTTCGGAGCGCTTTCGGCGAATGCTAAAGAAGCATTGGGCCGTGGCGCCACGGCGGTTGGCACCAGCACCACGACAGGAGATGGCGGCATGACACCGGAAGAACGGCTGTCGTCAAAACACCTGGTTTATCAGATTCTCCCCTCCCGCTACGGCATGAACCCCGATGATTTACGCAAGGCTGATGCGCTTGAAATTGTTGTCGGCCAGGGCGCCAAACCGGGCGGCGGCGGCATGTTGCTCGGGCAGAAAATCAGTGACCGTGTTGCCGAAATGCGCACCTTGCCAGCGGGGATAGATCAGCGCAGTGCCTGCCGGCATCCGGACTGGACAGGACCCGATGACCTTACCATCAAGATCAACGAGCTGCGCGAGATCACAGATTGGGAGAAGCCCATCTATGTAAAGGTCGGTGCAACACGAACTTACTACGACACCATGCTGGCGGTTAAATCCGGTGCCGATGTAATCGTTGTGGATGGCATGCAAGGCGGTACGGGGGCGACACAGGATATTTTCATCGAACATGTCGGCATCCCGACGCTTCCGGCAGTGCGATTGGCCGTGGAAGCTTTGCAGGAAATGGATATGCATCGCAAGGTTCAACTCATCATTTCAGGCGGCATCCGCAATGGCGCTGATGTTGCCAAAGCAATGGCCATGGGTGCCGATGCTGTCGCCATTGGCACCGGAGCATTGATTGCGCTGGGCTGCAACAGTCCGGAGCATGAAGAGGAATACCAGAAGATGGGGACATCCGCAGGGTTCTATGATCAGTATCAAGCAGGTCAGGACCCGGCCGGCATCACCACTCAGGATGAGAAACTGGGTGCACGACTTGATCCGGAACTGGGTGGCCGGCGGTTGGCCAACTATCTAAGGACCATGACCCTCGAAGCTCAGACACTGGCCCGAGCATGCGGCAAGTCGCATATCCGGAATCTGGAGCCCGAAGACCTCGTCGCCACGACACTGGAATCTGCGGCCATGGCAAAGATCCCATTGTGTGGCACCAGTTGGTATCCTGGCTGTGATCAGGGAACGTTTTAACCGCGTTAATTCTCCAAAGGACTGAACGATGAGTTTCATGCTCAGGTGCCCAAATTGCGGTGACCGCCATGTCGCGGAGTTCAGCTTTCGCGGCGAGTACTTACAGCGCCCACAGCAAGAGGATGAATTCGCGTCCTGGGCTGACTACGTCTACATGAAAGAGAATGTCCAGGGAAAGCACTTCGAGTGGTGGTACCACGGCTCTGGCTGCCAGCGCTGGTTCCTTGCCGAACGCGATACCACAGACAATACCACGCAGACGACATTTTGGTTTGATGATCGTCCGCGATTAATCAACAGAGAAAGTGAACCCGATGCCTGACAAGCGACTAAGCTCTCATGCTTATATTTCACTTTCGGAATGCGATCAGGCGATTGCATTTACGTTCAATTCGAAGGTCATCAAAGCACGCAGCGACGACACCATTGCCAGTGCATTGCATGCAGCTGGCATCGGCATTCTGTCCCGCAGCTTTAAGTACCATCGTCCCCGCGGCCTCTACGATGGCTACGGTTTGGGCGCGGACCTCTTGCTCGCCGTTGACGGTACGCCCAATGTCCGCGGCGACAAGACACGCGTCGAAGACGGCATGGATGTACGATCGCAGAATGCGTGGCCATCGCCGGACTTCGATGCCATGGCGGTCAACAACACGCTTGTCCCTCTGCTACCAAATGGTTTCTACTACAAGATGTTTCACCGGCCCAAATGGCTGTGGCCCATTGCCGAGAAGTTCATTCGCAAGGCTGCAGGTATTGGGGCCATTGACACGACTGGCGAGACCGTCGACACCCGCTACGAGAAGCGCTACCGCTTTCCGGACATCTGCGTCATCGGCGGCGGCCCAGCGGGACTCGCATCCTGCCTTGCTGCATGCCAAGAAGGCAAGCATGTATTGCTGGTGGAAGAAGACCCCCAGCTTGGCGGACACTCAGTGCATACGGCAACGAAAGTAGCGAACTGCCAAGACGACCGGCTCAACGGACTATCCGAACAGGATGCGGCCGGGGCAATCTGGGACGAGCTCAAGACATATAAGAACCTTGAAATATTGACATCAACGGTGGTCTTCGCACTCTATGAGGACAATCTGATTGCGGCCCAAAGTAAGCATGACCTCTACAAGATCCGCGCTGGGGCGGTAATCCTGGCCCCTGGCGCAACGGATCGACATCTTGTTTTTGAAAACAACGACATACCCGGAATTATGACCGGTCGTGGCGTTGAACGTCTGATCACCATGCACGGGGTAAAGCCGGGCACGCGGGCTGTGGTCATCGGCAATCACGATGGTGTCTACCATACCGCAATGCTACTGCAAGGTGCGGGTGTCGAGGTTCTCGTTGTGGCGGACTCACGGAGTGACGCGGCAACAACGGAGGCAGCAAGAATTGTCAACGAGAACGGCACGCCCATCCAGCCGCTGTCGACCATCCATGCAGCCAAGGGCCGCAAGAGCGTCAATGGCGCCGTTATTGGCGACATCGCGGGCAAGGTCGAGCATGCATCCTACCGCTGCGATCTCATTGTCATCGCGGCAGGATTCAAGCCGCAACTCAGTCTGCTGTCAATGGGCCGTGTGCAACCTGGCTGGGATGAGGAGCGACAGGTATTCAGAGTTGAGAAATTGCCGGACGGACTGTATTCAACAGGCGATGTGCACGGCACCGCGTCGTTTGCACAGCTGTACAAAGAAGGCAAGGCAGTCGGTCTCGCCGCAGCACAGGGTGCTGAGCAACCGCAATCCGTGCGGAGCAAAGAGGATATCATCGTCGCCTTGCCAGCCGATATCCCCGCCAAAGGCAAGCACCATTTCATCTGCAAATGCATGGACGTAACCCGCGCCGAAGCCTGCGCCTCGATCGCCGAAGGCTTTGACCGGGTTGAGACGCTGAAGCGCTACACCAGCATGGGCATGGGCCCCTGCCAGGGAAAGATGTGCTACGAAGCCGTCGCCCGTCTGGCCGCAGAAGACACTGGCCTCAGCACGTCAGTGGCTGTCCCGACAACTGTGCGCCCCCCTTATATCCCTGTCTCCTTTGGTGTCTTAGCGGGACGGTCCCAGCACCTTATTCCCATTCGCCGCACCGCCATGCACGACATGCATCAGCAAGCAGGGGCAACGTTCCTGAATGCCGGCCAGTGGAAACGCCCGCATTCCTATGGCGATGTTCAACGAGAAGCAAGGTCGATGCGCGAAGGATTGGGCATCATCGATGTCAGCACGCTGGGAAAACTGGGGATTTCAGGGCCCGATGCGATCGACTTCCTACAGTTCATGCTACCCGGAAAATTCCGCAAACTAGCAACCGGAAAGATTCGTTATTCGGCGATGATCGGTGAAGACGGCATTCTCTTCGAAGACGGCACCCTCGCCCACGTCAAGGAAGGCTATTACTACATGAGCACCACCACGGGTAATCAGGATGCTATACGCTCACTGTTTTGGTGGTGGATTGTGACGACAGACTTCGATGTGAAGATTGATAATCTCGGACCGATATTTGCGGCCGTTAACATCTCAGGAAAGAACTCCAGGAAGCTACTAGAAAAACTTGTCGACATCGATATGAGCACAGAAGGATTTCCATATATGTCAACGCGGAATGCAACCATCAATGGCGTCCCGGTGATGCTCTTTCGTATTGGCTTCACGGGTGAACTGAGCTATGAAATCCATTTTCCATCTGAGTACGGGGAAGCCATGTGGACCCACATTATGGCCGAAGGCGCAGAGTACTCAATCAAGCCATTCGGAATCGAAACACAACGTATCTTGCGACTGGAAAAAGGACATCTTCTACCGGGCATCGATACCGACGCTTTAACCAATCCATATGAAGCCGGTGTTGGGTTTACTATCAAGGATAACAAGGACGATTTTATCGGCAAAGCATTTCTCAAGAACTTCAAAGATCGCGGCATTGAGAACAAGCTCATTCCCTACAAGCTCTCTGCTGGAGATGCGATCCCAAGCGATGGCGTCGCCATCTTGAAAGCGGGAAAGATTACCGGTCGGGTCACCAGTTCGCGAATGAGCCCAATACTGGGTTACGGCATTGGCCTCGCTTGGGTAAATGTCGATCAGTCAACGCCTGGAACAAAGATCGCGATTAGACTCGCAGGTGGCGGCGATGTTATCGGCGAAGTATTGGACCATGCAGCCTATGACCCAGAAGGCGTGTTGCTAAAATCATGATTCTCCAGAACTACATAAGCGACGATCAGGCGACCTTTGTCAAAGCCTCACCACTGGCGCAAGTTTACCGTGATCACTCAGCATCCTGCACAACGATTGCGGGATGGAATATGGCCTCCCACTACAATGACCCGAAGAAAGAGCTGAGTCATCTAAAAGAAGGCTCGCTGATTGTTGACTGGTCGCATATCGGCAAGATCTCTCTACGTGGAGAAACGGCTACAGTCGATATCGCCAAGATCGCCCCCGACGCTGCGGAACTGGCTATACTGCAATCATGCAGCACTGAGACACAGGCAATTCTTCGCCTGACCACGGACGAGTTTCTTATTCTGTGTATGCCGGGGGAAGAGGCCGAATTAATGGCAAAACTGTCCGACACCGGCGCCATCTGCCATGGCGGCGGCATGGCTTGCTTGGTGCTCGCCGGCAAGAACCGCGATGCGGTTCTTGAGCGGTCGACCGCGATGAACATTCGGCGTGACCTTGTTCCACCGGGGGCAGTGCTCCAGACAACGGTCCACACGATTCGGTGCACCTTATATCGCACCCCGGACTGTGATATCCTGCTGCATTCCAGAGAGTACAGCGTGTCCCTATTTGAGGCATTCATGGATGTTGGCATAGGGGTTGGGCTGCTGCCATCCGGACTCGATGTCGTGCCGGTCAAACTAGCAGGAGGTCGTTGAGCGATGGCTAAGCAGATGTGGCGCACCTATGACCTGAAGAAAACATACGACATCGTCATCATTGGTGGCGGTGCGCATGGGCTGGCAACGGCGTATTATTTGGCCAAGATGGGCGTCAAGAACGTTGCGGTGCTCGAGGCTCGCTATCCTGGCTATGGCGGATCGGGGCGGAATACCGCCATCCTGCGCTCCAACTATCGCACAGAAGAAGGGATCAAGTTCTACGATCAGAGCCTCGGACTTTACGAGAACCTATCGACTGAGCTCAATTACAATCTGATGTTCAGCCAGCAGGGACATTTCACGCTCGGACACACCGAAAGCAGCACCTCAGGACTGGTTACCCGAGCCGAGAACAACAAGGCCCTGGGTGTGAATAGCTTCATGCTGACGCCGCAGGAGATAAAGAAGAAGCTGCCGGAGATCAACATTTCCAGCCATGCGCGCTACCCGATACTGGGTGCGCTATACCATCCGCCAGGTGGAATCATTCGGCATGACGCAGTTGTCTGGGCCTATGGCAGGGGCGCCGATAAAGGCGGCGTGGAAATCCATAACCTAACGGAAGTACAGGACATCCTGGTGAAGAACGGAAAGGTCGAAGGCGTCAAGACCAACCGTGGAACCATCTATGCAAAGAAAGTGATCTCTGTTGTCGCGGGCTGGAGTTCTGAAGTCTGCAGGTTAGCAGGCGTAAAACTACCTTTCGTCACGCATCCGCTGCAAGCGCTGGTAACGGAGTCGTACAAGCCATGGCTCCATCATGTAGTCGTCAGTAGCACATTGCATATTTATCTAAGTCAAACCGATCGAGGCGAGCTGGTTTGCGGCGATGGCATTGATGGTTATCCGCATTATGGCATGCGCTCGACTCTCGGCTTCATGGAAGCTTTTTCGGCTCATGTACTAGAGCTCTTCCCCATCTTGCACAACGTCAAAGTCCAGCGCCAATGGGCGGGGCTCTGTGACATGACGCCGGACTATAGCCCGATCATTTCGCCCATTGATGAAATCGAAGGGTTCTACGTCAACGGCGGCTGGGGAACCTACGGGTTCAAGGCCAGTCCTGCCAGCGGCTTCAACACCGCAAAAATGCTAGCAGAAGGCAAAGTTCCGGACATGATCAAGCCATTCTCATACAACCGCTTCGGCGAGAATCGACTGGTCGGCGAGAAAGCGGCAGCCTCTGTTTCCTCATAGTCCAGCACTACGGCTGATAAGGAATTGCTGTCTCGAGCCACCGGACAACACGTCTGCTACAGCACGTGAAGTCCCCGATTGCTGAGTGAACCATACGTGAAACCCGTCCCGTAGGGCTAAAAAACTCATCCGTGGACATCATCGGAGATTGAGTCGATGGTTACGGGGTGTTCACGTGTCGCCGTACGTCGGTGGCGTCGAAAAACTCGTCCGTGATTGAGCAAGATGTCGGTGGTTGGGGCATGATCGTCCGGTTTTGGAGACAAGCCTTGCGTTGCGTTCGCCATTTTCAAACGGACAAGGCGATCAGCTACGCGGCATCCCGGAAGTAGAATTTCAGCAGCCCACCCAGGCGCTCTGACTTTCCAACGTCTCCTGTAACGTACGCCAGCATCTTCTTCCAAGACATTCTTCCTCCTATTTGGTTCGGATGTGGGACCGTATATATTGTATGCGGAAAGAGAGCGAGATCCCCAAGAAACACAGGATTGTGAGGGATCTGCTTATTCGGAATCTTCCTAGACTAGGAAAACTCTTGCGAGTTACCCGGTCGTCTCATTGGCTTGGGCGAGCACGATGGCCTCGGCTTCACCCACGTCCAGGGACCGTCTGAGGGCCGAGACGGCAACTGAATTCTTCGCCCTGTGAGCCCGGATGAACGCAAGTATGGTCTCGTGGGTGCGAGAGGAGATTGTAAAGAACCTGATGACCCTATTGGTATTGGCGAGCATCTTGCCCTTGGGGCTGAAAAGGAAGAATTTCCCTGTTGCGCCCAGGGCGGGGAATTGAGTACATTGAGGTGGTGGGATATCCCACAATATCTGGTGCTGAAGCACTGGAAATACAAACGCAGAATACGGCAACACAGACAGCACAACTAAAAAGAGAATACGAAAATGAGCGTAACAGTTGTGAAGGAATACGATGCACATCTCGACATGAAGAAGCGCGTTACCCTTCGAGGCGCTGAGGCAGAATATTATGCCGTTCGTATGTTCGACGATGGGCGCATCGTGCTTGAGCCACGCGTGCTTGTCCCCCCTGATATGGTCTCGAAGCGTACGCTGAAGGTGCTAGATAAGGCTGCAAAGAACTTCAAAAAAGGCAACGTGTCCGAGCCTATAGACCTCGATCGATATCTATAAGAGAAGTTGATGTACAGCATTCGAATGGGTATTCCAGAAATGGAAGCTCTCTGGAAGGATCTCACTGACAAGACTGATCGAAACGCTTTGCGGGGTGCCGACAAAGAGCTCTTCAAGAAACTCACAAAGACACTGGATCACCTGCGCAACAACCCCAGGCACCCTCATGAACAGAACCATTCTCCACGTCGATATGGACGCATTCTTTGCGTCCGTTGAGCAACGCGACCGCCCAGAACTACGTGGCAAACCGGTCGTTGTCGGCTCCGGCCCCAACGAGCGTGGCGTCGTCTCCGCCGCCTCCTATGAAGCACGCGAGTACGGTATTCACTCAGCCATGCCGTCGCGCGAGGCCTATAAGCGCTGCCCGCAGGCCGCGTTCGTTCCCGTTGACGGACAAAAATACCGCTTGGCCTCAAAAATTGTGTTTGAAATTTTCGAACGCTTCACGCCACTGGTCGAAGGCATTTCCATCGACGAGGCTTTCCTCGATGTCAGCGGCTCGCGACACCTCTTCGGTGACGGCCCCGCCATCGCCGAACAGATACGTGCGGCCATTTTTGCAGAAACGCAGCTAACGGCATCCGTCGGAGTGGCCCCAAATAAATTTCTCGCCAAATTGGCCAGCGACATGGACAAGCCCAACGGCGTGACCATCGTACCGGACGCTCCCAGCGACATTATCGCCTTTCTTGCGCCTCTTCCCGTCGGGCGCATGTGGGGCGTCGGCGCGGTAACGCAGGAAAAACTCGCGACCGTGGGGATTCACACAATCGGTGACCTACAGTCCTGCTCGCGCGCAGAACTCGCGCGACGTATCGGCGCCCATGCAGCGGAACACTTGCAGTTGCTGGCGCGTGGACAAGACACGCGCGATGTCGAAGAAGAGCGCGATCGCGAAAAAAGCATGTCCCGCGAACACACCTTTGCCAAAGACTGCACCTCACCAGAGCGCATCCAGGCCGTGCTGGGCAACCTTGTGGAAGACGTCGGCCGACGCTTGCGTGCCGACGAACGCACCGCCAAGGTGGTTCATCTCAAACTGCGCTGGCGCAGCTTCAAAACGCTGACACGCCAACAGGCCCTTCAGGCTGCCTGTTGCGACGATCAGACGCTGCGCGAAACCGCAGAGCAACTTCTGGCGCTGATTCCACTAACAGAACCTGTCCGGTTGATTGGGTTCGGCGTCAGCCAGTTCGAAGAGCCCGGCGGAGAACAGCTTCTGCTTTTCGGCGACGATTCACGCAATGTTGAAAAGCGTGAATCACTCAGTAGGAGTTTGGACAAAATCAGAGACACATTCGGCGACACGAGCATTCAACGCGCTTCCGCTGTTCGCATTGATCGCAATGCGGACGAGGACGGCCAAACAGACGCTTTACCGCGAAAAGGAACGTGACCATGAAACAGCGCATCGGATGGATTGGTACCGGTGTCATGGGGCACGCCATGTGCGGACACCTTCTTGCGGCGGGGCACGACGTGCGCGTTTTTAACCGGACACGGGCGAAAGCACAAACGCTGATCGACGCAGGCGCGATCTGGTGTGACACCCCGGCAAAGGTGGCCGAGAACTGTGACGCCGTTTTTACGATTGTCGGCTATCCGGTCGACGTCGAGTCGGTCACCCTCGGACCCGACGGCGTGCTGGCGGGCTGTGACGCGGGGTGCACGATTGTCGACATGACCACGTCCGAACCGACGCTCGCTGAGCGCATTTTCACAGCGGCAAAGGCCCAGTCGGTCCACGCCCTTGATGACCCCGTCTCCGGTGGGGACATCGGTGCACAGCAGGCAACACTCTCCATCATGGTTGGCGGCGACGAAGCGACGTTCAAGAAAATGAGCCCTCTTCTTGAGCATATGGGCAAAACGATCACCTATATGGGTGCCGCAGGTTCAGGACAACACACGAAAATGTGCAATCAAACGCTCGCGGCAGGAAACATGATCGGCGTCGTCGAAGCCCTGCTTTATGCGCAAGCGACGGGCCTAGATGCCCAGCAAGTCATTCGCGTGATCGGAAGTGGCGCGGCGTCCTCTTGGGCAATCAACACACTGGGCCCGCGCATCGCTGACGGCGACTTTGACCCCGGGTTCTTTATCAAACATTTCGTAAAAGACATGGGCATTGTTCTTTCAGAAGCAGCCCGCAGGCGTCTTGAGCTACCCGGACTCACACTGGTGCATCGCTTCTATACAATGGCGATGGATGCAGGTTTGGAAAATGCGGGGACACAAGCGCTGTATTGCGTACTAGCCGACATGAACGGGCTAGATGGCGATTAAACCGAGTGGCGACTCAATCATCCCCCATTCTTGCCAAACGCTCGATCCGCTTGGCAAGGTTTGTACGCTTCCATGTGGCATGACGCAGCGCCATGCTGTTCCGGTTCTTGCCCTTGAACCGCTTGATATATTCCGACAGACGGTCCCGCTGCGCTTCCAGCGCGTCCGCCTCCTCGTCCTGTGAGGGGGCCTCGGATCGAGGTAAGTTCTTGGTTTCGCGAAAAGAACTAAATTGATAAAGCATTTTTTCGTTTTCATCGAAAAGGGTAACGACAACGCCGTACAGGGCATCACCATAGACACCTCCGCTTTTTGAGCGAGCCATCCACAGATCAAATCCCGGGTACGCCAGAAGCAACGCTTTTCCGGGAATCAGTGACACGCGTGTGCGCCGCGTTGAGGCGATTTTCGGTTGGTCACCACTGTAGTCATCAGCACGTTTTGAGCAGAAATCCACAACGACGATGACAGACGACGGTCCCTTGTTCGACAGGGGCGCTCTGACGCTAAGTTGAAGATGAAAACTGGATTTCTTCGCAACATGGTAGCGTTCGTGGCTCGCCGTCTCTGTTGAGGCCGATGTGGCCGAAGCATGCCATTCAGCACGAATTGGAGATCCATCGCTGCGAAAAAGCGGCACCCTCTTTTGTACCGTTCCGGCGCGACGGCTCGGTGAGCCCACGGTGTAGATGTCGACCCCGCGTATCGTTGTTTTCGCGGGAAGCAATGCTGCCTCGGCGCTTCGAACGGGAGGCGCAACCGTGATTTCGGGAATGGGGGCATCGCTGACCCTTTCCGGAACCGACGTGACGACCAGGCCGGTGTCATAATCAAGGGCGGCGAGCACGAAACGTGCACGCTGAATCGCGGGGTTCTTGCCGACTTCTCTGCGGGCGTCCCGTACCGCAATGGCCGCATCCAACTCGTCACCTGTCGTCAGTTTCGACTCTAATTTCTCGAGGCCACGTTCGAATAGGTCGAATAAGGCGAGAACAGACCGGCTATGTGACCGCGTGTCCTCATCATATCGCCTCGCCAAACGTGTGAGCAAAACGCCCAAGGCGGCAGGCGCATCGGAGACATGTGTCGATCCCGGGACAGGCATTTTCTCAAAACGTGAAAGTTCCTCCTTGGCGCTCAACAACATCCCAAGGTTACCCTCTTGTTGCATCTGTTGAACGAAGCCCTCGACCGCATTGCGATAGTAACGCTCCCAAGCCAAACGTTTGGCTGCAAGGTCACCTTCTAACGAAGCCAGATAGACGTCGCCTTTGTCGCGCATTGCGTCCAACTCGGGAAGGGCCAAGGCGCTTGTCGTAAAAACGGCCGACAATAGCGCGCACATCAACCACGGAGGGCGAGAATACGATTTTAAAGATCTCAGAAGCATAACCCTAGTGTAGAGGAAGGCAGTGGCAGAAAACAAGTCCGCACCAGCAAGCGCTCCGCCTTATCAGGAAGATGAGAGCGACATTGCAAAGGATAACGTCTGCCCACCCGACGGGCTGGGCTCCAGCGTAACAAGCCCACCCATTTCAGCCGCGCGCCGATTGATCAGCGCCATAATTGCGCCAGAATCGGCAAAAGATGGCCCCTCCCCTGCATCGTCACTGACATGCAAACTCAACTCCTGGTTGCTCATTTTGATGGCGATTCTGATATTGGCCGCATGTCGACGATGAACCGCATACTCGACCGCGTCCCTTGCCAACGCACACAAGTGGCGAGTCTGCGTGGCATCGACATCAATTCTCACCGCACCAAAATGACATACGCAACGTGTACCCCAGTGCTTCTGACAGTCCTCCGCAAGTGCCGACAGTCCCGCCATGAGCCCCGGCTGCGCGGGAGCATCGGAGCGAAGTTCGTCCAGCGTCAGCACCACGCCTGCGCGAGCCCCCTCCAGAGACCGGGCCAACAACGTAATGTCGTCGACAGAGATCGGTTCGCCGTCGTTCGCTTGCGTGGCGATTGCCTCGCTCAGCTCGCAGGCCCGATCAAGCGCCGCGCCTGCACGATCAGTCAACAAATCGGCGGAAAGCTGCTTGGCGCGATGATCAATTTCGAGGGAATAGTCGCCGTCTTGACGTTCCCCCAGGGGAACCGCTTCACTGGGTTGCCAGATGCGTCGACTCACGAAAATGACATCCGACAGGACGTTCGCATGGTTCCGTACCGGTAACACATGGTGTTCATAGCTGTGATCGCCGTCTTCATCTTCAAACGCGACCGTCGACCCTTGAATAAAGACGCCCTCAATTCGCGCCTTTCGCGATTGCGAAACGTTGGGCGACAATAGTCCGAAATAATGCTTTCCCATGAGGCGTTCACGATCACGATGTAGCCAGCGACAGGCGGCATCATTGGCCTCTTTGATAGTCCCGGATCGGTCGAGAACGATCACGCTGTCCTGAATAAGGTTCAGCACGACCTGCTCCTGCGCCCGAGAATCGTCAACCGCATCGTTGGCGTCACGGAGTCGCGCCGTTTCTTCCGTCAGAACGACAACAAACGTTTCCTCGTTCACGTCGAGGACATTCATCGCCAACGTCACGCCCAGAGGCCGCTCTTTGGCGTCAAGCAATGTCCCTTCGCGAGACATCTGTTGCGCGTCACAGATTCGGCGCCATTCGTCAGGCCAATCCTCCGCGGTTAGGTCGCGATCAATATGCCAGAAATCCTGCTCCAAAATCGCGTAGCGGGCGTATCCAAGCCGATCGGAAAGCCGCCGACTGGCATCCACAACACGACCCGTGCTTGAAACCACAAGCAAACCCGACGCCATTTCGTCAGTCGCCAAGTCCCGGAGTCGCAAACGCTGGCTTTCGTCCACATCGGTGCCCACCTGTCGGCAATGCAGAACAATGCGTGCCGTCTGGTCGTGCAGCTTAACCGGCACAAGGCGCAGCTCCAGAGACGGCCCGGTTGTCGCGGGCACGAAAACGCGCTGTTCGTCCCCACCAGAAAAAACGCTGTGCACGGCATGATTAAAATCCTCACGCGCATCCACACCAAAGAGCTCGACAGCCGCTCGACCAGACTTCAGCCGTACACTCGGCAACGTACCGCCGTGAATAACCGTATCGATAGAACCATCCGGTTTGATCGTAAAGCAACCGTCCAAGGATCCCTCAAAAAGCAAATCTTCAACCGCGCGCGCCGTTGCCTGCAGCTCCGCGTAGCGTGCGCTGCTCGCCGCTTCAGTGATCCCTTGAAGCAGAAGTGTCCGGCCACCAAGTGCGATCGTGGCCAGTGTCTTAACCTCCGGCAGTCCAACATCTGGGGCGCCGACCACAAGACCCACCAGTCCGTCTTTCGAACGCCCACAGATCGCGATGGCGGCCGGGTTCGCGTCAACAACCTGACGCGTCTCCTGATCGACGATCAAAATACCCGAATCCACTGTGTTGAAAAGAAGTGCAAGACGTTCTTGCACATCCGCTAGATCGCTCTTCATCTGTCGGAATGCTGCAGCACGTTCGACCATCGCGACAAGCAACGCTTCATCGCAGTTCATCAACAGCGAAACAAATGCGCCAGCCGTGACGGCATCCCTAGCATAGCGGTCCTGCGTAGCATCAATTTGCAAAGCCACGAATTGCGCATGCGGAGCGAGCTTCTCGATGGCTTTCATGATCAACGGCGCGGGCGCATCTTCAACCCATAGATCCATGAGAACAACATCTGGGGATTGCTCGGCGACACGCGTCAGCGCGTCCTGCAGCACACGGGAAGATGCTGTCGTGTGGCCTGCCTGCTCGAGCACGCGGCGATGGCGATCGCGACGACGTTGATCGGGCGTGAGAATCAAAATATGGCACCGCTCACTCATTACCTTCTATTTTAATGGGAATGTAGCGTGCGAGCAAGGTGCGAAAATGCAGGCGGGTTTGGCGTAGGCGATAACCTCCCATTTATGATATAATTCAAGCATATTGACAAAATTCAACGACGCCCTCCTGTGAGCCCATGACTTCCTTTCTTAAAATCCATTCCACATTTTCGCACGCAAGCGCCCTCCTACTTGGTGCAGCCCTGCTTCTTGGCGCGTCCGCAGCGCACGCCGCCCAAACGACGCACGGCCATACGGACCACCGTCAGACGCCACGCCTGATTATCAAACAGCAGACGGCGACCTTGAAGACGGGTGCGGCCGTGCGAGCGCACCTGGCATCACGACACGCTGAGTTCGGGTTGCCCGCCGATCTGGCCAATCTCAAATTGACGCGGACACAAACGAGCCTGTTGGGCACCCACTACCATTTCGCGCAATACCTGAATGACATTCCCGTTGAACATGCCGAGATTATTGTGTCTGTCTCCGCGCGTGACGGAAACGTCATGCGGATCTTCAACAACACCTTTCCCGTGACCGCCGACGCGCCTGCTCTGGCGAAATCAAAAACACAGTACGACGCGATTGACGCCGCGTGGGATCATTTGCGTGTTCACAAGCGCTTGCTTTCCGAACCCCGCGTGGAACGCATGTATGTGCCCGAGGGCAAGACCTTCGTCCTCGTCGACAAAGTGCATCTCGCTACCGAAGGACCGCTCGGTCGATGGGTTCTGAAGCTAGACGCGGCGACGGGGCGCGTTCTAGAGGTTAGCGAAAGCGCAATTCCGCGAGTCGGAAAGCGCGCCTACGGCCCCATGCCCGATTTTACGAATTACCGAGGCCCCTTGCTCGACCGCCAACAGGCCGTATCAGCCATTCACAACAAAACCACTCTGGCCTCGGCGCCGCCATCGACACTTGCGGTGGTCACGGGAAGCGGACAGGTGTTTGACCCG
This sequence comes from Kiritimatiellia bacterium, assembly GCA_028822745.1. Taxonomy (GTDB): domain Bacteria; phylum Verrucomicrobiota; class Kiritimatiellia; order UBA8416; family JAIOPI01; genus JAPKCZ01. The sequence goes on from JAPKCZ010000013.1 coordinate 17,153, forward strand.
AACCCCGTCATCACGCTAATGCGCGACGATCTGGAGGACTTCTCCGATGCAACAAACTTCACAGCGGCTTATCAAACTCGCCCGCTCTCCAACATCACCGA